>JAKQGS010000321.1 GCA_029556045.1 Pseudomonadota bacterium
ATTCCGCCGGCGCATTGGCCCCCGCACCATCTGCTCCAGCGTATCCCGCACAAAGAGGGTGAACTTGCCCATATCCTGCATATAGCCCAATACCAGACGTCCCACATAAGTGGCGAAAGACTCGAAATGGTTTTTCACAGCGTTGACCATGGGTGATACAGATCCTTCACTGCGTTCAGGATGACGGGTCGTCGCTCGATGATGATCGTCGTTTGATGACGCGATTAAACGAACACTAAACTAATAATATCATGGATTTTTTAGGTAAGGGAGATGATGGGAAAGGAGCGGTTGGCCGGCAATAGCGATCACCGCTCCGAGACTGGGGAAAGACTTACTCTTTTTCCACGTTTTTGGCTTCTTTCGGCAGACTTTTGGTCTCTTCTTCGTCCACTGAATTATCTTTGATGCCTTTTTTGAAATTACGGATGCTTTCGCCAATGGCGCCGCCTAATTTCGGCAATTTAGTTGTTCCAAAAAGCAAAACCACCACAAATCCGATGATCAGCCATTCACTGATTCCTGGCATCATAACGCTTTCCCCATGTTCAAAATGTAGGCATATTAAATATCGTCGCCCAGATCGTTAATATCAACCATCCCCCCCGCGGATGCAAATAAAATGTTATTGATGCCTTAAGCAATCGATAACAACCCCTGAGGGGCCTGCTCCGATGCCTCATCCCGGAATGTGGCCGCCACATAGTAACGCGGGGTGTTTTCCACCAGGACCTTTTCCAAAAGCTGGTGGAAGTTGGCGGACTTAAGCGAGATCGACCGCTGGCTGACCACACTTTTTTCCAGCGTTTCCCGTGGGATGGCATCAAGACGACTGGAGTCATGGGTCAGGATATACGCGTGCGGACCTGAGAGGCTCGCATTCACCTCCCAGTAGCGAAAGGTCCGGCCATTGCTTAGATTAAACAGCGCCTCGTTGTAGGGGTTCACCACGTTCTCCTGCCCCAGGACCAACGGCCGCGATGGGCCAAAGTGGCCACTCATGACAGAGCGGTTGTCGCGATTGAACAGGGAATAGGTGACAGCGAGCTGCTCCAGTTCCTTGTTTTTGGGATCGCGCCGTAAAAGGTGTCCGATTTCATCCCGCACCTCCGACTGGGTCAAGCCATTGCGCCCGGAGGCCATAGCCTTCGTGCGGAGCACCATCAACTGGTACCAAAGATGGGCCCCCAACTTCTTGCGAACATCCTCGGCGCCGTTAAACCGACAGTAGACCAGCATGTAATCGCCTTCGCCGAGGTTCAATCCCAGATACCAGGACGAGTCGCGATTCTTGCGTAACTTTCCGTGCACCCAAAGATTAAGCCATGCCACAGGCTCCAGGTGATATTCACCGGGTTGGTATTGCAGGGCCTGACCCAGCGGCGCAAAGTAGCCACGACTCACCGCTGAGGCGGAATAATCGGACTTCTTCTCCAACATGATCGCCAGCTGCGCACCCAATTGATCAAATTCATGCCGACGGTCCACCGACTGATCCTCGCGGATCGGTAGGTTTTCCAACAGCACCACTCCGATGCAGCGATCCGCATGACGCAGAGGCACCAGAACATTCATCTGCCGTGAACGGGACGAGGAACCTTCCGTGAGTTTAACTACAGCCGAGCCACCACTGCTGCGACCAATTGTTGCGGCTCTAGCCCCAAACCCAACGACTCGACCGGTGGAAACCGTAGACTTTTGTGATGCTGACGTGGCTGCCCCCTGATCGATATACATGGTTTTTTCCAGGTCGTCGCCCGCGGGTTCCGCCTGATCTTGACGGTCCTCAAAAAGCGGCGATACTTCGGTCTTTTCCGTTGATTCCTCGACACCCCGGTTCCACGGCGCATCGGTCACCGGCAAAAAAAGCGATGATCGGATATTGATATAGGGGCCGACGTAGGACAGTATTTCCTTCTCGCGATCACT
>JAKQGS010000359.1 GCA_029556045.1 Pseudomonadota bacterium
TTCTCCGGGGACTTCCGGAAGCGGCACTGAGCAGGGGATCTTTCAAGCGGTGGCAGGATTGACCTGCAATGGGGGCACTTGGGTGCGTCCCAAGAGCACCGTGGCAGTGCTGATCGTCAGCGATGAAGATAACTGCAGCAAAGGCACTTGTTCGACGAATGCGGCCGCCAGTGATCCGGCTTACCTGACCAGCCATCTGAAAGACACCATGGGGCGCGTTCTCGGTGACGAAGCTCGGGTTTACGGGCTGGTCAAGATGTCTGGTGATAGCACCTGCACCTCGGCACCTTATGTGGGAGTTGATTATGAAGCGGCGATTGCTGCAACCAAGGGTAAGGCCGGTAGCATCTGCGCTGCCGATTACACCACGACACTGAAAGCGATCTCCGCCGACATCAAAGAAATTCTGAAAAACCAGTTTGAACTGAATTATACGCCTGACGGTGGTGTTGCCACGGTTATAGTGAACGACGCTGCCTTGACCAGCGGTTATACCATCTCCGGTAAGGTTTTGACATTTTCCGATATTCCAGCGGCAGGCTCTAAAATCAAAGTGACCTATCAAATCAGTGCCGGCACAGAGATGACGCAGTTCAGCCTGAGCCACCAGCCGATCGTCAGTTCAGTCAAGGTGTATGTGGACCAGAACCTGATCGATGCTTCTGCTTATACGGTGGAAGCCGCAAACAAACTGCTGAAGTACACCCCACCAGCTGGCAGTAAAATCAAGGTGTTGTTTACGGAAGACCTGCCGCTGGATTCACGCTTTCCGATCGGCAAAGACGCAGCGGCGGCCAGCATCAAAGTGACGGTGGATGGTGCTGAGGAAAAAGGATTTAGCTACGACAGCGCTTCGGGTGACCTGGTGTTTGCATCCGCTCCCAAGGAGGCTGCTGCCATCGTGGTGCGGTTTGACCGCAATAAGGGACCACAGTTGGAATATCCCCTGGCTATTGTGGGATCCAATGCCTACGATTTTAAAGCCTTTGACAAAACCACCGGTGCTGAGTTGGCGGTTGCCCATGCGGAAGGAAAAGTGACCTTTCAGGCCGGTGATCATGCGGACGGACGCATGGTGCAGATCCGCTACAAAAATGACTCATCTGGCAAAGCTAACTTTGATCTGATGCAGGAGCCCCTGGCGGGATCGCTGGTGGTGAAATCCAGTGACGCGGCTTGCGCCCTGGGAGCGGGTGTGGAACTCAGCGGTAAGGCGCTGGCTGTCGACTGTGACTTGGGTAAAGAAATCAAATTTGACGTGGCGTTTCAGTACCGTAAGGAAGGGGAAGCCCCCCGTAGCTTTACGGTGGACGAAGTGAAAGACGGCGATGTGGGGGCTTGGACGGTTAAAGTGGACGGAGAAGTGCGGGAAGATTATACCCGCTCCGGCAATACCATCTCGTTTGCGGCTCCCCTGGCAGAGGATGCCAAGGTTCTGGTGATTTACAACTATCAGGAGTTTGCTCTGCGCTGATTCGCCAATGCGGTTTTTTCGACAAAAGCCCGGATTTCTTTGGAAATCCGGGCTTTGTTGCGTCCGCCTGCCGGTTTTGACTTTCCGCTGAATCATTAAAATGATAGGAAAATCATCGTTGTAGCATAATGTCCCAAGGAGACCCTCAGGATGGACAAGACCCGCAAGTCGATCGATTTTTACATGACCCGCATGCCCCATAGCATCGAGCCCCATCAAACCATTAAAACAGCCCGTCATAAGATGCAGGAAGTCCATGCGCAGCACCTGCCTGTTTTGTCCGGTCGTAAGATCGTGGGTGTGTTGTCCTACCGGGATTTAGCGTATCTGGGCACCTTCAAGAATATCGACGTGGATCACCTGACGGTGGCGGATGTCATGATCTCCGATCCATACACCGTGACGGAGCAGACATCGCTGAAAGAAGTGGCCGCCTATATGGCTGAAAATCATTTAGGTTCTGCTCTGGTCAAGGGACAGGGTGGTGAATTGGTAGGGATATTCACCGCTACCGACGCGCTGCGGGCTTTGGCGGATCTGGCACAATAGATACCATTTTAGCTGTCTTTCCCTAATACTCCGCCAGATGGTCATTTCTCACCATCGGCGGAGGCAATCCTGATACTATTCACCTTGACATCACCGGAAAAAGCCTCAACTTGTCCGTATAAGGGCTGGGGGTGCATGTGTCTGTGCAACAAACCCCCGAACAACTCCCGGGGAGGCACCATGAACGTCAATCGTTTAACTCAGATGTCGCAGGAAGTCCTGTCGTCTGCGCAAAAGCTGGCCGTCAAGCGGGGGCATCAACACGTCGAGGGAGAGCACCTGCTCCTGGCGATGATCACTGAGCCCGGGAGCATCATCCATAAACTTCTGCAGCGTATGGACATCGATCCGGTTCTGCCGGAAAAACTGGTGGATCGGGAGCTGGATCGCATGCCGCGGGTTTCCGGTCCTGGCTACCAGCCGGATCGCATTTACCTGTCACAGCGTGTTTCCAAAATGATTGTGGATGCGGAAGAGGAGGCCAAGCGCCTCAAAGACGAGTACATCTCGGTGGAGCATCTTTTTTTGCAGGTGGTCCGCGAAGGGGATCGCACCGCTGCGGGGCGGGTGCTGCAGGAGATCGGTGTCACCGAAGAAAAATTTCTGGAAGTGCTGTCTCAGGTCAGAGGCAGCCAGCGTGTGCGCAGCACGAATCCGGAGGCTACCTATGAAGCGTTGGAAACCTATGGCATCGATCTGGTGAAGCAAGCCCGCCTGGGTAAACTGGATCCCGTCGTCGGTCGCGATAGCGAGATCAATCGTGTGATTCGCATCCTCAGTCGCAAGTCCAAAAACAATCCGGTTTTGATCGGTGAACCGGGAGTGGGTAAAACCGCGATTGCGGAAGGCTTGGCTCAAAGGATCGTGCGGGGGGATGTGCCGGATGGATTAAAAGACAAAACCATCATTTCCCTTGATATGGGAGCCCTTGTGGCAGGAGCCAAGTACCGCGGGGAGTTTGAAGAGCGTCTGAAGGCGGTCCTGACAGAGGTCAAGGAAAGCGAAGGGCGCGTCATCATGTTTATTGATGAACTTCACAACATCGTGGGAGCGGGCAAAGCGGATGGCGCCATGGATGCCGGCAATATGCTGAAACCCATGCTGGCCCGCGGCGAGTTGCATTGCATCGGGGCCACCACCCTGGACGAATACCGTAAATACATTGAAAAGGATCCCGCCCTAGAGCGTCGCTTTCAAACCGTGCTGGTGGATCAGCCATCGGTGGAGGACACCATTTCCATCCTCAGGGGACTCAAGGAACGATTTGAAGTTTTTCATGGCATCCATATCAAGGACAATGCCCTGGTCGCGGCGGCACAGCTGTCCGATCGCTACATCACGGATCGTTTTCTCCCGGACAAGGCCATCGACCTGATCGATGAGGCCAGCGCCATGGTGCGCACGGAAATCGAATCGGTGCCGGAGGAGTTGGACAAACTGCAACGGGCGGTGATGAGGCTGGAAATCGAAGAAGCCGCACTCAAAAAAGAAACCGACGACGCCAGCCGCACACGACTGGTGGCTTTGCAGAAGGAGCTGCAAGACCTGCGCAAAAACGCGGCGGTGGTGCGGGCGCAGTACGATCAGGAAAAGTCCGGCATCAATCAACTGCAGGAAACGCGGCGTAGGCTGGAGCAGGCGCGGCAGGAGTTGGAGCGGGCCGAGCGGGATTACAACCTCGATAAAGCGGCCGAATTGCGGCACGGCTCCATTCCTCTGCTGGAGGCGCAACTCAAAAACGAAGAGGCTGCCCTCAAAGAGAAATCCGGCAATTCCGTTCTGCGGGAGGAGGTCACCGAAGAGGAGATTGCCGACATCGTCAGTCGCTGGACCGGTATTCCGGTTTCCAAACTGGTGGAGGGTGAGCGGGAAAAACTTTTACAACTGGACCAGATTCTCCATGAACGGGTCGTGGGGCAAAACGAAGCGGTGCAGGCCGTAACGGATGCCATTATCCGGGCCCGCGCCGGTATCAAGGACCCCCGTCGTCCCATTGGTTCCTTTATCTTTCTGGGTCCCACCGGTGTTGGAAAAACCGAACTGGCGAAAACACTGGCGGCCAACCTGTTTGATTCGGAAGAAAACATGGTGCGCATCGACATGTCGGAGTACATGGAAAAGCACACGGTTTCCCGCCTGATCGGTGCACCTCCGGGGTATGTGGGTTATGACGAGGGTGGCTACCTGACGGAAGCGGTGCGGCGGAAACCCTATTCTGTGATTCTGTTTGACGAAATCGAAAAGGCGCATCCGGACGTATTTAACATCCTGCTGCAAATCCTCGATGACGGTCGTGTCACGGACAACCAGGGGCGTACGGTGAATTTTAAGAACACCGTCATCATCATGACCAGCAATATCGGTGCGGTGACCTTGATCGAAGGCATCACGGAGCGGGGGGAAATCCCTGATGGGGTGAAGTCGAAAGTCATGGGGGCCTTGAAAGCCCACTTCCGCCCCGAGTTCCTGAACCGTGTTGACGATGTGGTGCTGTTCAAGCCCCTGATGAAGACGGAAATTGAAAAAATAGTCAGCATCATGTGCGCCGACCTGAAGCATCGTTTGTTGGAGCAAAATATCGGCCTGGCTCTGACACCGGAAGCGAAGTCCCACATTGCCAACGAGGGCTATGACCCCGTTTACGGAGCGCGGCCCTTACGCCGTTTCCTGCAAAAGGAATTGGAAACGCGTGTGGGTCGGGCGCTGGTGGGTGGGCAGGTACTGCCTGGCCAGACTGTAACGGTGGGTATGAAGGAAGGGCATCTTTATTTGACCTATCAATGATGGGGCGACGGGGTTCCTGGGCGGTTGTGCATTGGCATCCTCTTTGCTAAAGGTTTGTTAGGCGTTTTTATGCAAGGAGGTTGAGTATGCTACCCCGCTTTACTGGGCCCAAAGCCCGCACCGGCATTGCCATTAAATTCGACAAGAACCTGGATCGTATGGTGGAGTTCGCCCGGGAGTGGCGTGAACAGTCCCGCTGTGAGTTGCATTTGACGCACGTGGAGGAGGCTTGGGAGGGATTGCCCTGGCTGATGGCCCTGGATCGCAAGGATCTACCCAAGGAGTCTCTGGCCACCGCTATTGACTACGAGCATCAACATCTGGAGCAGCGGCTGTTTGATCTGGCCAAAAAGCTGGGGGACGGCAAGACTCCCACCAGTCATAA
>JAKQGS010000411.1 GCA_029556045.1 Pseudomonadota bacterium
TCGGGCTTCGGCACGCCGGCAGCGGTGGTGGGGCCGCTGATGGCACCCCTGTGGAAGAAGGCGATACCGCTGACACCAGCGACACCGACACCACCCAGGCTCCCGAAGACATCAAGTATATGGTGACCAATGTCGGGGTCCGCAACTTCGAGCAGGTAAACGAAGCCATGAGCCTGGTGACCGGTATTCCACCCACCACGGCCGCCGTTCAAACTGCCTACGCTGAATTGAAGACCCAGATGCCGGACAACAACGACATCCGCGCTTTCCTGGCGGCCCATCAGGCAGCCTTCACCAAACTGGCGGTGGAATATTGTGACGCTATGCTGAATGACGCGACCAAGCAGCAGGAGCTTTTTGGCACGGTTAGCCTAACCACCGCACCACGCACATTTTTTACTCCCGAAAATAAAATCATGGTGTCCAAGGCTTTTGTGAAAAGATTTTGGGGCGAAGGTCGCTCCGACACCATGGCCGCAGCTGAGTTGGAGCCTCTGACGGGCATCCTGATTGACGAGATCCTGGCGGGAAAAAACACCGGAGATACCACTTTGACCCTGCGGGTGCTCAAGGGGGTTTGCACCGCCTATCTCGCCGCCAGTCCGGTAACTCTGTTGTAAGCAAACACGGTAACGACATCACGGATCGTTTTTTATAGAGGAAAAATTATGAAAAAGCCCATGTCACCCCTAACTCCCCTGTATCATAATGATCACCCCCGTCCGGTCACGCGGCGGGAATTGCTGGGGCAGGGTTTCCTTGGCATCAGCGCCTCCGTGATGATGCCAAGTCTTTTGTCCAGTCTGGTATCACAGCAGGCCCTGGGTGCCGAATTGGAATGTCCGGTGGCCACCAAAGACGCCAGCGCCATACCGTTTCTCTGTTTTGACCTAGCCGGTGGCGCCAACATTCCAGGATCCAATGTCATGGTTGGCAAACAGGGTGGCCAAATGGACTTCCTGGAGTCATACACCACCCTGGGTCTTCCCACCGGTATGCACCCCAAAAACTCCGGTCAGGTTAATACCGATCTCGGATTGGCCTTTCACGCCGATAGCGCCATCCTACGCGGCATTTTGTCCGTCACAACTCCAGAAACCCGCGCCAATATGGATGGCGTGATCTTCTGCGCGGCATCCGGCGATGACACCGGCAACAATCCCCTCAATCCCATGTATTGGATTCTCAAAGCCGGCGCTGCCGGGGAGCTTGTATCCTTGATCGGCACGCGAAATTCCGCCACAGGAGGTAACTCAACGGCACCCGCTTCTTCCATTGATCCGGCCTCCCGTCCGGCCCTCGTCAGCCGTCCGCAGGACGTTTTGGGCCTGGTGAATCCTGGCAAGTTAGCCACCCTACTCTCCACCGCCGATGTCGAGCGTATCATGAAAGCCACGCAAAAGATGAGCTCCGGACAACTGGCGCGCTTTCAAGAACAGGATATGCCGTCCCAAATTAAAACCCTGGTGGACTGTGGGTATCTCAATAGCTCCACCATCATGACCCGTTACAACGCCCAGGCCCTGGATCCCCGCTCAGATACCGTGGTCACCGGCATCTTTAATAATATCGGCGCCAGCGCCGACGAAGCCTCCACCGCTTCGGTGGCCAAATTGCTGCTGGACGGTTATGCCGCCGCCGGCACCGTGCAAAAGGGTGGTTATGACTACCACAACGGCTCCCGCGCCACCGGCGAAACCCAGGATTTTGCCGCCGGCGTCATGATCGGCAAGTCCTTTGAGTTGGCCGCCAAAAAAGGCAAAGATCTGATGGTCTATGTGTTTACCGATGGTGGGGTCACCAGCAACGGCACCATCGACTCCAGCGCCAACGGTCGCGGCAAAGGCATCTGGCAGGCGGACAGTGGTCAACGCTCCTCCGCCTTTGCTCTGATCTACAAAAAGGATGGTAAACCCCAAACCTTGACCCGCCAGATCGGTGCCTTCAAGGATAACGGCGGTGTGGATACCACTGCCAGCAAAGTGGCCGGCAGTGTGGAAAACCTCACCCGCGCGGTGGTGGCCAACTACCTGGCATTGAGCGGCAACGAAGGGCAACTGGCCAAAGTCACCGGAGCTGATCCATTTGGAGCCGATCTCAGCAAATATCTGGCCTTTACCAAATTGCGCTGAGTTGATGCAACGACACTGTATGGATACCATTTAGAGGACGTCGCTATGAAAAAAAGGACTTTGGGACCATTTTTAATGGTGTGGCTGGCCATAACAGGCTGCGGCATGGGCCCCAGTAAAAAGAAAAACAGCGTTCCCCCACCAGCCCCAACGGAAGATGGGAATGGGGAAGATGATGCCACAGCTGGCGATGACGCGGCCCTCAAAGCTTCACAGGAAGCTTTCGCGACGACTACCTACCCACTGCTGAACCAGTATTGTGGTGGTTGTCACGCGACCGATGTCACCCCCCTGATCGCCCAGGAGGATACTGCAGTCGCCCACGACACCACCATGGAAGCGCAGAAGGTGAATTTTGAAAAGGTTGAGTTATCCCGATTGTATTTAAGATTAGCCAAAGAGAATCACAATTGTTGGTCCGATTGCGAAGAAAACGCGGCTGAAATGCTGGCGGCCCTCACCGAGTGGGCTCGCGTGGTCCAGGAAAACTCCCCGGAGGACCCCGATGCTCCGGTGGGTTTAGTCACCAATGAGATCAGCTTTA
>JAKQGS010000435.1 GCA_029556045.1 Pseudomonadota bacterium
CGGCAACCACCTGTGGCAACCTGCCGGTCGCGGTGACATACCTGCAAACCAAAAGCATCAGCAACAATATGTGGGCGCTGGTGGAGGTTTTTGACAACCCCTATTTCCTGGGAACCCCTGCAGCGTATGAAGTGATACAGAACTATCAGGCGCTTTCTCCCGGATTCCGCCGTGGTACGGTTCTGCAGGTGCCGACCGGAGACTATTATGTGCGATCCTACCTGGTGGAACCACAAACCATCACCCTTCCCTCATCCATGCGGGACAAGGTGGCGGTGGATCTGGGACATCCGTCCCCATACTCGGTGATTTCGTCCGTACAAAAGGTCACCGTGGAATCCCATGAGAAGAATCCCTGTATGGATGCCGTGGAATTGAATCTTGACCAACTCTATGTGGATCCTCAGGCCGAGCCGCAAACCGATGCCAAATTCCGTTTGAAAATCAAAACGGCAGAAGGTGCTGCCGTCGAGCGCCAAAGGGACGTTCGCATAGAACTCTTTTCGACCCGGGACTTCGATGCCCTGCCGTCCTATCAATGGACTCTACCGACAGAATCCCTTTTGATTCAAGGGTCACTGGGGCAGTCAGAATTTGTCACCCCTAATCTGGAGACTGGATTTTATTTCATCCGAGCGTATGTGGATGATAACGGCAACGGCGCTTTTGATCCTGGCGAGCTGACCGGCTTTGCCAAGGATGGCGAAGCCATCGTCCCCATGAAACTGGAGGAAAAACACACCATCCCCGTTCCCCTGCTATTGGCCCCGTCCCTCTCCCCTGCATCCCCTTCACCGGCAGATCCCGCCTGACCCATGCCAGCGATCACCCTCCAGGGTGGTCGCTCATCCCCCCGTTCCTCAAAAAAGCGCATCAAAACAGCGAGACTTCCTGTAGATCCACCAGATTATCGTCAAACGTAAACTCCAGGTACCGCACCGTCTGTGGTGCCGCCAACTCCATAGTCATAAAGCGCTTCACCGCAAAATTCCCAAGGTCGGTCATTTCATCCTGGGCCTCCGCCCGCCCCCGAATGGTGACGTTTCCGTTGCTGGCCATCTTGAGATTGTGAAAAACCGCACTGCTTATCGTCTGATCGAAGCCAAGGTCCAGGGAAAATCCTGTTACAGCAAACGCTTCAAAAAACACCGGCAAGTTGACAAAAATTTCAGAGCCGATGCAGAGCATGCTGGGGCTCGGGTATTTGAAAGAAATATTTTGAAATCCAATTTTAAATACACAGCACGAGTATATAGAAAAGATTTTTGGATTTAAGCCCTCTAGACGTGTTTTTAGACTATTCAATTAATTTCGTGAGCGTTATACTATGTTGAAATGTTTGGTGTTATTTGAAAATGGATTCTAAAACTCTTCCAAAGTGTATTTAGATTGTAAATTTAGATTAAAATACTTTATATGAGTATTTAGAAGTGGTGATTGATGAGTCCTCCAGCAAAAGTTGAGTCCGATTTTCGGAAAAAAGGTCGCAAGCGAGGCCCCGTCAAAGGACGGTCAGAAATTGGAGACCTCCTATCGACGCTCAGGACAGAACAGGGGTGGACACTTCATCATGCGGCAGAGGAAGCCGGCATTTCACACCGCATCATCGCGAAACTTGAAAAAGGTGGGTTGGATACAAGTATCAACCATCTTGAAAAGTATCTCAATTTGTTTGGTTTCACTTTGTCAGCAAAAAGAATCGAAAGTAAGGCAATTGAGTCCAAGCAAGAGTCCGTCACGCTGGACCATAAAGGGCTACCCAAGTGGTGAAAGACCTAGAATCTCCACGTATCCTTAATGTCTTTCTGCACGACAAATTTGCCGGGACATTAAGTTTCGACGGGGCTAAATATGAGTTCAAATATATAACATCTTATCTGGAGAATCGAGATGCCCTGCCCCTTTCGCTTTCACTTCCCCTGGGACCAGGGGGACACGTAGGTGCTCTTGGAGGAAAGCAGCTGCCCCACTATTTCTACCATTTACTTCCTGAGGGTTGGCTTCTAAGCTTGGCAAAATCGATGAAAATGCCGGTTAACAGTCCTATGGATCTCCTTTCTCTATTAGTGATTGAGACGGTTGGTGCCATACGCATGTCAAGAAGTGATTCTCCACTCCCTAGACTGCCCGTCGGAATCGAGAGTGAACCATTATTTTCCGAGCCAGATCCGTCCGCCTCCACTCCATCCACAAAAAAACACCTGCGGTGCTTATACTGTGGCAATCCGCTTGTGAGTGCTGGTCTTAACGACAACTTTCATCCCAAGTGTTCCCATGAGCTTTTTGGGTCACTTAAAACGCCACGATTAAATATCGATCGCCAAAGAATCCGCGAAATCGCTGCCGAGCAACTTGCAATGGGGGAGAGTTTGACGGGGGTGCAGGAAAAATTTTCCTTGAGGCATCGAAAGGATCGAAAAACCATTGCCGCACCCCTTTCCTGTTTTGTGGCGAAGCCTCAGCCTTCGATGCCTGATTTAGCAGAATTAGCAAATCTCGAAGGGGCCTATATGTTATTTGCACGAATGTTAGGTCTGCCGGTTGCAAAATCCGGGTTAGTATACCTCGTTGATGGGACAGCCTGCTTTATCAGCCGAAGATTTGACATACTTGAAGATGGTCGCCGCATTCACCAGGAAGACCTAGCTGCTCCGCTTGAACGCTACGACAAGTATGAATCCAGTCACGAAGGGATTGCGAAAATACTTAAAGGTAATTCCACGATACCGGAAGAAGATAACCATCAAGAGCGCTTAAATTTTTTGAAAATCACCTTATTCAACTTTCTTCTTGGCAATACCGATGCTCATCTCAAAAATTTTTCCATTTTTCATGAGCTGCGGGACGGAAAACCAACGCATCGACTGACGCCATTTTATGATATTTTTCCATCGCTTCTCTTTGCTTCGCGGGACACCGACGAACTCGGGCTTAGTTTAAACAATAGAAAGAATCGATTTACTAAAAAAGAATTTGAAAGACTCGCACGTTTTCTCAATTTGGGGCCGCGCACGGTGTCAGCTTTTATGGGGCGTTTTACGGCCGCTAGAGAAATGCTTATTCAGGCCCTGGAGACTTATGAAGTCTCTCATGCGAAGCAGTATGAGGTACTCGACCTTGCGAAGAAACGATTGCAGCAGCTTGGTGGATAATCCTAACCAAGGTATTGCACCGGACTTCCCCGTTCCTCAAAAAAGCGCATCAAAACAGCGAGACTTCCTGCAGATCCACCAGATTGTCGTCAAACGTAAACTCCAGGTACCGCACCGTCTGTGGTGCCGCCAAATCCATGGTCATAAAGCGCTTCACCGCAAAAGTCCCGAGGTCGGTCATTTCATCCTGGGCCTCCGCTCGCCCCCGAATGGTGACGTTTCCGTTGCTGGCCATCTTGAGATTATGAAAGACCGCGCTGCTTATGGCCTGATCGGAGCCAAGGTCCAGGGAAAATCCTGTTACCGCAAACGCTTCAAAAAAAACCGGGTCGTTGACTAAACCATTGGTGAGAGAGTCGATCTTAAAGGGAATGTTTTCATGGGAGGCCAATGCCCCCGATGCAAGGCTGGTGACGGGCTCGGCGGCGGTAAATGTCTGGAGGGGAGCCAGGCAGGAGCGTTTGGATTCTTCCTCAAAAACATCAAAAGCTTCAATGCCGATGTTGACGGATTGGGAGCTGATGATGGTCTTGGGGAGCGATAGCGTCGTGGTGGTTCCATCCGTCTGTTCCGACCAAAGAAGACTGTTATCCCCCTCATCCGCCACATTGATCACATACTTGGAAACTGTTGCTGTCGGAGCGGTCCATCCAACGTCAAATGACGTGGCACTTTCCGTTACCGTAATGCCACCAAGGTCACACAATTGCACGGTCCCCAAATCGGTATCCTGTGATTTAATGATCAGCACAAATTTACCAAACTGATGACTTTTGGTATCGGCATTGACAATGTTCAGATTGATACCGCCTTCTGCATCCCGCAGAAAATTGCCCGCACGGATTTGAAAGGAAAAAGCACCATCGATTCCCGTCACGGCATCATCCAAAAAAAAGTTTGGTTTTTTGTAGTGATCGGAGCTTTGGGAACTGAAGTATGCGGGAAAAAATGGCCATGCCAGGTTGAAAAACATCATGCGGTACAAATTCACAAAGGCGGTGATGGCTGCCTCGGTTGTATCCAGATAGCCGAAGCGCCGGAGGTTTTGCAGGTGGATCGGTGTATGAGCCACGCCGGCACCAGCAGTGTCCACAAAACGCCCTGTGATGGTGAGAATCGTATCGGGGGCAAACTCGGGAGACTTCGACGATTTACCGCTGCAGGAGGCAAAAGTTAAGACTAACGAAAAACAGATACCGCGACAAAAAATGTTCATGGCATCACATCCTTGGTGCTGTAAACCAGCGACGCTTGGGGGTGCAGGGTTGAGGTGGTGTGATTGTAGGTGACAAAGTCCATGGCATCAGCCCCATTCAACTGGCTGGGCTCCACGGCCAGAATAAAACCATAGTTGGGCTGACCACCGCCCACCATGGTTGTCACCATTTCCGTGACGTCAAACGTCAGCTGTTTGATCTCGGGGTTGTCACCATTAACACGAATGGCAGGTGTGGCGTAAACACTGGCATCAAAATCCCCACCGGGAGAGGCCCAGCCATAGTCCGAAAAAATACGGGCCCGGGAATGCCATGTCGCAAATCCTGTCCAACTCTGTGTGATGGGGTAAAGGCGAATCTGACCGGGGTTAGCCAGCACCTCTGGGCAATTGATGGACACTTCGATGTCGGTGATGCTGCTGATCACCACATCGTCCTGATACAATCGCCCGATATTGGGAAAATAGAGCAGCAGACGGCTGTCCTTCCCCTCATGCATACCGATGGTCACCTTGACCTCGCTGGGGTAAGTCCCATCCGGATCCGCCTCACTGATCCGCACATCGGTAACCTGGGTTTCGGATGCAATCACCCGATCCGTTTGATCCTCGGTATTGCCACCGCACCCAACCAATGCTGGAAAAACCAAAAAACTCCACCCAACACTAGCGGAGATCCACTTCGATGCCGGCCAAAACGCTGTTTTGCGCATAATCAATCGTCCTCTGCCCCATGATGCGGTAAATGTCGTCATAGTCAATACCGTTGAGGGCCTTCTGAACAGCCCCATAAACGGTGATCGCTCCAATCGAAATCCCGACCTCGGTCCTCAGGAATGCCACGGGATCGTGGTGGATGCTGTGGGAAAACATGCTGGATGACATGAGAGCGTCCTCAAAACGGTACATCCCCAGGATGCCGGTTAAATGCAGTGTATCCAAGAGGTGCAATCTTAAACGCGCCATGGCACGACTCCAGGCTGCGGTATCGATCACATAGTCGATGCCATCGATCGCCTGCTCCGTATCCTTGCTGGGAGTCATGCTGATATATTCCAAATCAAAATCTAAACCCGGCTTGCGGGTGCCAATCGCGCCCCCCAGGCCATAACGCACCATATCGAAGGAAAATCCATCCTTTGCGGGAGCTTCAAAGGGATAAACCACCCCCAGTATCAACCCCAGATAAGGTCCCTGTGCCGCCGGAGCCCAACGTATCCCCAGCAATTGGATGTCCCAATGGTCGGGGGTATTTTGTTTATCCCCGATCACCCCGCTTAACCGGGCCCGCAGCACATTCTCCAACTCAACCTGCGTAACCGCAATGGCGGTATACTCCTGCCCGGACGTGGCATCGGTTCCGGGAGAGGCCAGATGACCGCCCTCGCCGCTGAGCAGCATGCGACCGACATCTGGTTCTTTTTCCGCAAATGCGGGGCAGGCGATGAGCAACATCACGCTGAACACAAGAACATGCTTCATGAAAAAAGCTCCCGATGCTACTTTTTAACAGCAGACATCATGTCAAATGCGGACATGGGTGGGGTCAGTTCAATCCTGAGATCCCGCGCCAATTCCAGAATACTCAAAAAGATTCTTTGTTTTTCCTGAAATTCCTGCTTACCGGTATCCACCTTCAGAAAGAACTGCACTAACACCACAAGGGCATAATCCCCATATTCATTTAAAGTCACCAGGGTGTCCTCATGGCGAACTAAAGCATTTCCCCCGATAATACCGTAAATCCCTTCCAAAAAGGAAGTGATCTGCTCCGGTGGTGTCGAGAATGGCAACTTCAGAGTGGTACGCACGCGGCGCACCTCGCGACGGCCCATATTATCGATGCTGACATTGGCCAGGATGGCGTTGGGAACAGAAATCTGGGAATTATAGAAAGTACGAATGCGGGTGGACCGAAACCCCACATGTTCAACATTCCCCTCGATATCCCCAAATTTGATCCAATCCCCTACTTTAAAGGGCTGATCCGAAAAAATCATGAGTGTGCCAAAGAGGTTGGCGGCAGTGTCTTTTGCCGCCAGAGCAAAAGCCAAACCCCCGATTCCCAAACCGGCGATCACCGACATCACATTGATGCCAAGATTTTGCAGCGCAATCAACGTACCAAATACGACCACCAGTACCCGCAGACTACGGCCTAAAAAAGGGACAAACTGCTGATCGATTAAAAAATCATTTTTCTGCGACAGCCTCTGCAGTGAATTCGTAAATACATCCACCAAACGGTAAAATGCGCTCACCAGCGCCAGACTAAAAACCCCCTGATTCAAAAGAGTGAATATCTTGTCCGCCATTCCTTCCAGCTTGAACCAGTAGAGGCAAAAATACCAAAATGCTGACATCCCCACGATCCCGGCAGGCTTGGAGAGGGCTTCCACCACCTGCAATCCCATATCGGCACCGGTTCGTCGCACCACCCAACCGCCCCAGTGAAACAGTCGACGCACCACCAGCCGCACCACCCAACCGCTCACAATCGCCAACAGGATGCCCAGCCATTGCCATCCCAGTAGTCCCAGGACTTCCCTTTTCAGGGATTTTGGCACATGAGCCTGAAGCCAAGGCTCCCGGTATCCTGCCCCACCCCCGGATCCACGCACATAGGGCAGGGTTTCTACCTTTTCAAAAAAATCACGGGCATTGGCGACGGTTTCCGCGCTAAACAAGTATTGCCCCTCTCGATCTCCTTTGCTCTGTTTGGCGATGATGATTTCCGTATCTTTCAGTCGCCACCGCACGGGAAGGTCCGGCGTTTCTTCGTCCGGGATCAGGTCGTAGCGCAAGACGATGATACGGTCGATCACCTCTTTGAGGAAAATCGCCGCCTCGCGTCCGGTCTCCTTACGGAGAAGTGGAGGGACTTCCTGCAAATCCAGGGTACGAATAGCACGATTAATCGCAGCTTTCCGACCCTCATCATGATCCTCCACTCCACGGCGGTATTCATTCATGGCTTCATAAAAGGTCTGCATGGTGGCCCGGGGAGACTCAGTCTTGACAGGTGCCAGAGGGCTTTCGCCCCGCAAAGAGACGGGATGGACAAACAAAATCAGAACAAAACAGGCCATCCTTCGAAAAGCGCTCATCATGGTCATGCCACCTCACCCATTAAAGATGGTCTCAGGGTAGCAAAATCACCAAAAAAGGAAAGACCCCATCCCATCGACATGGAACGAGGCCTCTCCCGAAAATGGTCGTCTAGGACTATCTTTTCAGGATGATTTCAAAGCGGCGATCCATCATGGATTGGATGCCCTGGGTATAGTTTAAACCATCAAACTCGCAATGGCCTCCCGCTCCTTCTTTCTCTCCAGTCTGGATACGTTCCGGATCCACCGTAGTGTCGGGGGTGTTTTGCAATACCCCGTCCAGGGCGTCACGATAAGCCCTCTGACTGGCATCGATAGAGGGCAGAATATCCGCCCGCTCTCCGGCCGTTACCTGCCAGTGCAGCCGGAATGTCTTGAGCATATCAGCTTGGACAAAAGGCACCCGTGGGGCTTCCCCCCCACACAACATCAGTGCACCGCTGTTATAGACTTGCCCAAACGATGGCAGGAAATTGCCGGTCAGAAAGTACGCACCACCGGAGACCCCGGAAAAGTAGATACGATCGAGGTCGATATTGTATTTTTGCCTCGTCAGCAGAATCTGTGGGTGAACTCTGGCTCGGGTAGCCCGCCAAGG
>JAKQGS010000493.1 GCA_029556045.1 Pseudomonadota bacterium
TAGAGGCATTAAAGGATACCAACTCGATACGACGACCAAGCGTCTGGATCGTGCTGACATTTTTTTCGATATCCTTCATCACCCCATCCACCTGATCCAAATTTTGGGTCATACGGCGCAGGTCATCAATGAGTCCTTGCAGTTTGAGTACAACAGCGCTGCTCTGATTCATCCGTTCTTTGGCAACTTCGGCTGACCTGGTGCTGGACTTGGCATCCTCAACGTTCTTCAAAAGGAGCTGCTGCACCTTATCAAACTCCGCTACCATGGCATTCATATCCGCCACAAACGAACTGCAGTTTTTGTTAACGCGGGAGGTGACTTCGGGGGGGACTCGGCCTGAGCTCTCATTCGATTGTTCTGACGCGACGGCAGCTGGATCTTCCACCGCCTTCAGCAATTTTGGTTTCTTACGCCAGAAAAGATTTTTCATAGGTCTCCCGAGATTGATGCGACTATCAGGATCTCGGATAAATCCTGAAAAATTGAAGTCAAGGTCTCCTGACAAACGATAAACGAATGTTTTGACACAGCTTAGGGCGAAACCTTCCCTCCGGTTTCCTCAATTTCCAAACTTAAGACCAGCTGATGCTGTGACGATTGATCCGTCAACCAATGAAACAGCACCCCAATAATGGGTATTTTTACCAGATACGGTACGTCCTGAGATCGAGCGCGATTGGACGCAACATCAAGAAGGCCGACAGCAGTCATGACCCCGATATCCATCTGGAGACGGCTGTGCATCTCATGCCGCACAACCATTTGGTCCTGCCGGGCATTCCGCAACCGCAGCGCATAGGCGACCGTAACTTTACCAGGCTCCGATGGCCACACTTCCACTTCAAATTCCAACTGATCTGCCCCCAATACATCCTCGTGGGTGAGGTGACCCACCACCTGTCCCTTAGCTCCCGCCCGCAGCTGAATCCGGGGCTCCCCAATTACCCTAGCGGTGGACTGCTCATCCCGCGCATGGACCCGTGGTCTCAATTCCGTGGAAATCTGTGGTGGAGGTGATGACGGCTGACTGGCGTAGTCCAAACCCCGATCCTGCACCTGAGCCGTTTGCTCCAGCACTGCCCGCGCTTTGACTTGATAATGACGATCCTGACGTTGCTCGTGGCATCGCACCAGAACGCGATCACCCATGACTCCGCCGCGGGTCACATGATTCACCCATTCCTCGAAATTACGCTCACCATCAGTGCCGCAGTCTCCCGTCACCACCGTTTGACCGGAGGCTCCCACAAGAACGTCAACGCCGGTGCCCAACTCCTGCTGCAACCAATCTCGCAAACTTTTTTGCCCCGCTGCCGAAAGGTTCAGGCGATTGGCGCATCCTTGCGCCAACTGGCAAATCTGTCCCAGGTCAAAAAATATACGCCAATCATCCACCTCGCCCCCCATACCGAGCCTGTCGCTATCGCAGATGACTCCACTGCCTTCACATGCCCACGACGGAAGCGTTCCGGCACCGACCCCATCCCTCCCTTTGCCACGCACCGGAGCCGGGCGTTCCACTTCCACCAGTAGCCGCGATAACTCCTGACCATCCCGACTCTTTTCCATGACGTAAACCACGCCGGTGCGAAGAGCGGTGATCCGCCACTGCCCCTTGCCAAGATGTTGCAGATCGATGATCTTGTCCCGGGTTACATGAAGATCACTCCCCTCCTGAAACCGCCGGTTCACGGCGGCCCCCGGTTGAAGTGCCAGTTTCCCCCATGAACCACCACTCTCAGCACTGCGTGAGACGCTGCTTAAACCAAGAATCAATAAATTGACCAACATGACCACCGGCATCATCGCCACCGTTCCCCCCCTATTGCCCATAGGTGACCCTCGGATCCGGCTTGCAGAGGGGCAGGCTTTCCGCCTGTGAGGCGGGCGCCAGCTGGTTATGGCCTTGCCATAGGGCCAACACCGCCTTTAAGGCCAATTCCGAAACATCCACGCGAAAGACAACGGCTTGGGACTGCATTGATACGCGATGAAAGGTGATCCTGTCGAAACGACAGGAAGTATCATTCCCTGCTGTCACCGGGATAAAACGATCGTCCCTGGTTTCTTTCATGCTCTTCACCAACTTTGATGGCAACGGCAGCATCATCTCCCGGCCGAATGACTTCGGCTTCTGCACCGCGGCTGGCCGGACGCTATAACCGGCAATGATGGTGCCAGTAAAGAAAGCAGCCAGGTGGGAGATCATGGGCGGCCAATCCCCCCACCTTAACCGCAGGGCCATGACGCACTCTCCATCGTCAGATTCAAGCGCTCCAGTACGTCGCAAAACGGTGCAGGACCACTGTCACGCTCCTCTCCATAAGCAGCATAATCGCTGGCTGGCAGGGGGCTCTGCCAGCTCTTCCCCCATGCTTTGATGGTGACCCCATCACCCCACCCTCTGGGATCTGCTCCCCGCGGAATCAGATTGATCTCTTCCCGACGATCCAATAACCGATAGTATTGTCGATAGGCAGATTCCCATCTCTTTGCAGCGTGAATCCAGGCCATCGATAGCAAAAGGGCTGCCGCCGCAATCACTGCTCCATCCATCCCGCTGCCTCCCGGTCAACAAAGCGATAAGTCCAATTGGGAATCCCGTTTTGAGCGGTTGCTCCCTGGTCAAAAGGAATCACTTGCAATTCTCGATCACCAATTTCCAACGCCTCGCAGTTTCCCACGGGTGGCTTGCGTCGTATCGCCACCTCCTGCCTCACATCCGACAACACCCGGTTTAGTACCTGCGGTTGAAAAGCCACCGGCTCCCCCTCCTCCCCTTCATCGTCACTCCCGTCCCAGGGCTGCCCTTCCACCCACCGACCAAATTCGTCCAGATTTTTTTCAAACGCCAGCCTTGAACCACAGCCGTGCCCCTCCACCTCCGCCCGCCAGCCGCCAGCGGTTTTGGTGACTGATGTCTGCATCGTGGTCCACCCACGGGTGGTCCAGACAAATGCAGAGATCAGCAGAGTCACCGATGCTGTTAATCCCAGAATTTCCCCCATAAAAAAACCTCCTGCTCATTGCTGGTGGCTACCTAGCTGAACAGGAGGGATTTGTCCGCGGACATCAGCATGTCGGCGCACGATTTGAATAGATATTCCTATTATTACAGCCACATACAGATGACATTCCACGCCATTACTAAATATTTCCCCTTACTGTCCGAAAAACATTACGAACGTAAAGGATCAGGAGAATCTTTTTGACGGCCCGAAAGATTAAAACTAATTCCAATACGAAGCTCTTGGAGGCAGCGGATTGACGCCCTCTGAATGCAATCCTATAAAAACGATAGCCATGTCTTTCCAAGACCCCGTGTTGCTGGAACCAAATGAACCAGCAACCAAATGCGGACCATATAGCTGCCAAGCCAGCGAGCGAGCGGAAATTCTTATAGGCATTCAGGCTACTTCCCC
>JAKQGS010000449.1 GCA_029556045.1 Pseudomonadota bacterium
CACTGCTTCACCAGCACACCGGGGCGGAAGATCATGCGCATCCCGCTGCACACCTACAACCAACCGGAAACACTGTACCAACCCAACATATAGACCAAGAACCCCCTAAAAATCAAAGCAAAAACCAGGAGAAAACCACCATGTCCAACGAGAAGGAAACCGCCCACGCCAACAACAGCCCCGTTTTCATGATTTCGGGCCGTATCGAGTCCTCCGACCAGGTCGCCACCAGCCGGGACAACCTCCCCATTTTCAATACGCTGATCAAGGGAAGGGCGGTTGATGAGTATTCGAACCCGCCGCAATGGGCCGTCACCTCCAATATCCGTTTCGGCAAGAACGGCGACATCGTCAACAACATCAAAACAGAGGTCCGTTGTCGTTCCTACCTGGTGGAAAACGTCGATGAACGAACCGGCGTTGTTTCCAAGATCCGGAGATTTACCCACGATCTCTGGTTGATGCAATGACGTGCCTCCTTTCAAGGTTTGGGATTTCCCCGAACCTTGGCAGGGCCGCCCGGCTTCCGGCGTCTGCCGGTGCCGGGCGGAACTGGCAAGGAGCGTGGTTTCCTGGATTTGCCCACGAAGCCGGGGGCCTCCGGACCGCTCCTTTTGTTTGGCTGAACACTACACGGCAAACCAACCTGGAGAACGTGTCATGAAAAAGCGTCTTCTTATTATCCTGGCTCCGCTGGTTGTCCCCAGCCTGGCCTTTGCTGAATGGACACCGTTGATCAGTTCCACGGCCTTTGACGGTATCAAGGCTGATCTCCTCACCATGGTCGGCGGTATCATCACCCTTTTTTTCATCATTTTTGGCTTAGTTATGCTGATGCGCGCCGGCGGTCGCTAAGCATATTTCACCCACATAACCCTTTTTTTTCAGGAGAACACACCATGCATTTCCTCAAAACCATTGGCACCAAAACCAAGTCCTTTTTCCAGAAAGCCACGAAATTTTCCGTTATGGCGGCTTTGGCTGTTTGCGGTATCGGGACCGCCGTTGCCCTCGGTCCCCAGGCTGCCAACGCTGGCGTTGCCGAACTGTTCACCGCTTGCGATGTTTCCGGCCTCGCGACTCTGATTGAAACTCTGTTGACCACCTTCGTCGGCATTATGCTGCTGTTCATCGGGTACAAGTACCTCAAAAAGGCTGGCAACCGGGGCTAATCGCCAAAGGGGAGGGGCAACCCTCCCCACAACACCCTCATCTTCTCATGGACCCGAATCAATATCTTTACGATGCAATCAACCAGCTGACCGGGGGCCTTATCACGGATCTCAAGTCCCTTTTCCTCGGCGGAATTGTCATCGCTTTCATTCTCATGGGGTTGGATTACCTCAAGGACGCCTTTGAGCTCATGCTCGACCGTCGATCACATGACAGGTTTCTTGAGAATGCCGAAGACATGCAAATGGAACGAGACCAATATCGGCGCGGTTCTGCGGAATGGGAAGAGGCCAATTACATGTACCGCCATTTCATCGGCAAGGCGGCAAAATCACGTTTAAGGAGTTGGGGAAAATGACACTCAATTTGACCGCTTATGGGATGGGCCTTGGCCTTGTCATGGTGGGCTGGATGGCGGGAATGGTCGTCAGCTACGCCTTTGCAACTGTTCGCTCAATAG
>JAKQGS010000494.1 GCA_029556045.1 Pseudomonadota bacterium
TTGAAATCCCATTAAAAACTATGCCCCCAGCCCGCGTTAGACGCGGACTGGGGGCTATCAAGCGGACTCGGTGCTCGCGGTCAGCCAACGGTTCGACCGCGCGATAGCCCCTTGGCTATCCACACATTTGGCGGAAGACCCTAAATTTCTTTGATTGCATGGTTATTGACTCTCATTTCTTTAGTGTGAATTACCCACGAAAGAATTCTCAAAAACAAAAAAAGTTATTTTGAAGAGTTTGGCGACGATTTTGCATTGCGCAGAGCAATTTGAATCCCGTTTGCTATTTTTGATTTTTGGAGGACGCCAACATGTTTCATGCCCATCATTCCCGCGCCAATTGGATTGTCACCGGCTGCATGCTCTTAATGACGGCTGGTTGCCAGACCATTCCCACTGAACCCATCGCAGACACTGCGGATCCCGCTGAAGAAATTACCACCACCGAAAATCAGCTGAAGG
This sequence comes from Pseudomonadota bacterium, assembly GCA_029556045.1. Next base: position 463 of record JAKQGS010000494.1, read on the forward strand.
AGATTGAAAAAAAGCAGGCCCATGTTGTGTCACCTGACTATTATGACAAGGCCAAGTCCCGTCTGGACGATGCCAAAGAGATGCAGGCTGAAGGTGAGCCATCGGGAGATATTTTACAAAAAGTGGCAGAATCCCGCGCCTACATCAAAAAAGCGCGGGAAACCACATCCCTGGCGGATGAGGTCATTCCTGAGGTTATGACCGCCCGAGCCAGCGCCGTGGCAGCCATGCCACCGGACGCCGACAATAAATCTCTGAAGGATGCCGATGATGATCTGATGGACATCGGTGATGATCTTGAGGATGGAGATACTTCCACTGCCCTAAAAAATCGCGACAAAATCAAAGCCCGTTATCTTGATCTGGAACTGGCATCCATTAAAGATGGATACTTGGGTCCTATCAAATCAACGCGGGCATTAGCATCCGATGAAGGTGCTGAAACATCAGCACCCAAATCCTGGCGAACCAGCACCAACAGCCTCAAGATCGCGGAAACCTATCTCGAGGAAAACCGCGACGATAAAGCCGGTATTCAGCGCCCCTTGAAACAGGCGCAGATGGACGCAGACAAACTTCTGAAGGTCAGCCGCGAAGCCAAAGCCCTGGGTACCCCTAATGCGGAAGACATGGTGCTGACGAAAATGAGCCAGGACCAGGCCTTGGCGGCACAAAGAGCCCGCACCGACGCGGCCACCTCCCAATTGGGATCTGCCGAACGACGGATGGACTCCATGGAAACGGAAAACCAGCGACTGGCGGCGGAAAAAGCCTTCAACGATCGTTTTGCGATGGCCCAAGGCAAATTTGATGACGAAGAAGCAGAGGTCTATCGGGATGAAAACAAGCTGGTTCTGCGTCTTAAGTCCATGGCCTTTTTGTCCGGCCATGCGGCGGTGCCTGCCGAAAGTTTTGGTCTGCTGAATAAAGTCAAAGAGGTGGTGATGGAATCCTCCCCCGCCATGGTCGTCATCGAAGGCCATGCTGATTCCACCGGCAGCCCCGAGCGTAACATGGAAATTTCCAAAGCCCGGGCAGACGCGGTGGCGGAGTACCTCAAACGCAATGGTCTGGATTTAAGCCGGGTCACCCTGGAAACCCGCGGTATGGGGGACCTGCATCCAATCGCCTCCAACCGTACCGCAGAAGGGCGAGCACAAAACCGCCGGGTTGACGTGGTGATCGAACCAGAACGCGGTGGCCTCACCCACTGATTTCCCGCTTGGCCGATGCAAGGCCGAGTCGGTTTTCATAGGACGGCGTGGCTTAAGGAGAGATCCTTAAGCCACGCGCTTACATTTAGGGCTTTTATCGGTTACGTCACCCCCTATGGGGGGCCGTAGATCTGCGCTAAATTTCCATTTCCTTTGATTCTTATTATTTCTTCATGCAATTTCAAGTATCGGCTCAAAATGAGCGAATACCTGGATTGAGTATTATGAATCGAAAAAAGTTGTCTCGTTGGATTTTAGGGTTACTAATTTTTGCGTTTTTTTTGCTGCTGGGGTTAGCCTATCTGGCTGTAAAAATGTCTGGCCCCACGCCACGGGATTTTGATGCCATCACTTGGCGGTCACACCCCTTTCATCTGGGGCTGCGTGACGAAACGCGGCTTTCCATGGTGGATGACCTCGTGCAATCCCGCATTCTGATTGGAAAAACAAAAGACGAAGTCCAGGCTGTTTTGGGCGAGCCTTCCGACGAACCGGAATACTTTCGCGATTGGGATATGAAGTACCTTTTGGGACCTGAACGCGGGTTTTTCAGGATCGATTCGGAGTGGCTTTTAATTAAGCTTACCGATCACAATGTCGTACGAGAGGTCCAGATCGGCCGCGATTGATCTGTCATTGGGTGACTCCTAAAAATATCGGTTCATTGCACACCCCTAAAAAGGTCCTAAATACGAATAAATAGGACAGTAAATAGGACAAAAAATGTCCCAAATATGCTAATTGGGACAAATGCCTTCCCGCTTGAAGTAACTGATTAATATATTTGAATATTTAGCCCCGACGAATCTCTTATCAAGTAGATTCAAAATACACAAAACTACGATAACATACTGCTTTTACATAATATTTTTATTTTCAGCTCATTTTGAGCCGATTCGTGGACATTCGGCTCATTTTGAGCCAATATCTAGTATATCAGCTCATTTTGAGCCGATTCGTGGACAATCGGCTCAAAATGAATGGAGCCGTGAACGGAGAAAATATGGCAGCCAAAGATGCAATCAGGGAGGCAATACTCAAAGCCATGGCGGAGCTTTCTCGCAATGGTTTCCCAAAAGTCTCCTCCACCGAGCTTAGCCAGCACATCAAAAGTAGTCCAGCGACGCTGAAGCGCCACCTGGAATCGCTAGCGAACGACGGAAAAATTATCGTCTCTGGCAAAGCCCGTTCAACTAGGTATAGCCTGCCACCTAGCGAGACCACGACATCTCCAGAGGTTTTAGCGACCTCTGGCAGCAGTGAATTTCATCAAACCCTATCGCCTCAAAGCACCAAAATATTGCAACAACTTGAACGCCCCATGGGATCGCGAACACCGGTCACCTACCAGCGAAAATTTGTCGACCAATACCTTCCCAACGAGACGTATTTGCTGACAAAGGATCGGGCGGAATCGTTGTATCGGCAGGGACGAATGCGCGACCAACAGCCAGCGGGAACTTATGTACGAAAGGTCCTGGAGCAACTGCTGATCGATTTATCCTGGTCATCGTCCTATCTCGAAGGGAACCGGTACACCCTCCTTGCCACTGAGGAACTATTCCGAAGGGGAACATCCGGAGAGGATCGTGATGCTATCATGTTGCTAAACCATAAGCGCGCCATCGAATTTATGGTGGACGCGGTTCCCGAAATCGGCCTGACAACGCCATTGATTCGAAACCTTCATGCGCTGCTTATGCAGGATCTTTTGCCGGATACTTCGAGTCTGGGAGAGATTCGTTCCAAGATCGTGAATATTTCTGACACCGTTTACCTACCAAGCCAGATACCGAGCCTGCTGGGTGAAATGCTTGAAAAGATCATAACCAAAGTTCAATTGATAAAAAATCCCATTGAAGCAGCTTTTTTCCTATGGATTAATATTTCCTATTTGCAGCCGTTTGAAGATGGCAATAAACGCACCAGCCGGCTAGCCTCCAATATCCCGTTGATGATGTACAACTGCGCCCCCTTGTCATTTCTGCACGTGGATCAACAGGATTATGCCCATGCCATGATGGGAGTATACGAATTGAATAACGTCGCCATTGCAGCCGATCTTTTTACGTGGGTTTACACACGGTCCGTTCAGAAGTACGCGGCTGTCCTGGAATCGATGGGACTGCCTGATCCGTTCCGCGTTAAATTCCGCGAACATCTCAATGCCGCCATCCAACAGATCGTTGTTCATGGCATCGCGATGTCAGATGCAGTTCAGGGCTTAAGACTTTCATCGGAAGACGAAAAGAAATTCATACCCATTCTACGCGATGAATTAGCGACACTTTCGACTCATAATTGTGCGCGGTACCGTCTATCGCTCAAAACGACAGAGCAATGGATCGCTGGGGGTAGGTTGATCGGGTGATCCTCGCCATAGCGCCCGCCTTCAATCCGCTAAATTACCTAATTTACCCGCCCACAGGTCGTCTAATAAGTCACTTAAATCCCCAGCGATGATATCTGATGGGCAACCCGGCAATTATTATGACATGTGCCGGGAGTTGTGGCAAATATTAGAGACTATTGAACAGGCAGATCAAAATCAAAATCTGGGGGCTATTACTAATTACGTCAACGCCAGCGACATGGGCATCTTGCGATAGCGTGTGCCGGTGGCCGCAAAGATGGCATTGGCCAAAGCCGGTGCCAGCGGCGGCACGCCGATCTCCCCCACCCCACCGGGTGAATCACCGCTGTTGGCAAAGTAAACCTCCACCGGTGGCGCTTCATAGATGCGGATCAGATCGCTGTTGTGAAAGTTTTCCTGCTCCACCGCCCCATTCTTCACGGTGATTTCCTGTTTTAATGCTGCAGTCAGGGCAAAAATGCAGCCCCCTTCGATTTGGGCCTGCACGATATCGGGGTTGACGATCTGACCGCAGTCCACCGCGTAGATCACCCGCAGAATGCGCAGAGCTTTGGCTTCTTTTTTGACCTCCACGACGGTGGCCACATAGGAGCCAAAGGAGGGATGCTGGGCAATCCCCTGAAACACCCCTTCCGGTTTGGGGCGTCCCCAACCAGCTTTTTCCGCCGCCAATTTCAAGACGGCGATATTGCGGGTGGCACCATCCTTCTGCAGATTGCGCAGGCGGAATTCGTAGGGATCCACTCCCGCCAGATGAGCCAGTTCATCCGCAAAACCTTCCGCCACAAATCCATTGACGGAATGTCCCACCGAACGCCAGGCCCCGGTGGGAAGGCTGCGGG
>JAKQGS010000464.1 GCA_029556045.1 Pseudomonadota bacterium
AGATCAAGTGCTTGCAAGTAAAGAGCAGGATAAGCGAAAACTTGACCGGATGATTGACAACTTAATCGCGACTCTTGCTGAACTCCCCGAAGGAATGAAACCAAAAGTTATACTGGAAAAGGTCGCGGACCTGGAAAGGCAAAGGGAGCAGATTGCCAATTCAATGAGCGAGATGCGCGAAGAGAAGAAGCGCAAAGGCGGTAAGTTAATCAATACAGAACACATATTCAGAGTGTTCCGTTTATTTCAGCGGGACTTTGCAACCCGACCAGCCCACGAGCAGCGAGAAGTACTCCGCTCAGTTGTTTCAAAAGTCGTGATTCAGGAGAATGGGGTACGGGTGTTTTATTACGGCTCGCCGAACGACGATAGAGTGCTTGAAGAGTCAACGGGAGGAATTGAGGCTAAATTGCTCGGGAAGCCACAAGTGGTACCAGAATGTAAATCAAAAGAAAGTTCTGCAAATACGAAGAACTCCGGCCCTTCCGAGGAAAGGTCCGGAGTTCGTCCAGTATCAAGAGTGGTGGAGGCGGCGGGAATCGAACCCGCGTCCGAATGTGCGACGACCAAAGCGCTACATGTTTAGGCAGTGTATTATCCTCTTGCCGTGTGAGCCCAATGCCAGGCTTACATGACCGCAGTCTGATTGATCTTGAGCCAGGTTCTACAGACGGAAGACCCTAACTCCAGCCGATGTAATGACACGTCACCAAGGGTATCGACACCCACAAGGGTCAGTGGCCGCTTTTAATTAAGCGGCGAGAGCGTAATCGTTGCCGATTAAACTGTGGTACGCGTTATTAACCGGGTCACCTACCGACCCCGGACATGCTCTGTGGTTCGGCGAATCACACCCGTCGAAACCTTTGCGCCCCCCCATAGGAAGCTCTAACATGTTATGATGAATCTATGGAAAAAGTCCATGATTTGTCGTTTGCACAAAAACGGGAATTTACGTCAATGAATGACGAGGTCTTTGATAAATCGGTGAAAGGTCCGAAAACCTCAAAGCGTAAGGGGGCTTGGAAGCCGGATTGGGGGGAAGAATCCTTCCGCTTGCGTCGTGAGGAGGACCTCAACCTGCAGGGGGGGCGACTCCCGAAGGAGGAGGAACCCGGCAACGGGGACCAGGATGTGGCGACGGTGGTTTACACGGTGCCAGTGGACCATGATGGGATGAGTGTTTACGTCAAGGGTTGGGTTAAACCGGACAGCCCGAATCCCCCCCTGCTGATCGTGCATGATCTCCGGCAGAATATCGGGCTTTACCGACGTTTTGCCCGCAAGCTCCTGGATAATGGCTGCAGTGTTTATGGGTTTGACCTGCGGGGGCATGGGCGATCCGGGGGTAAGGTCCTGGGGCACGTGCCGTCTTTCAATGTTCTGGTGCGGGATCTCCTACAGGTTGTGGCCTGGGTGCGCTACCGCTCGAACCGGCAGATGCCGGTGATAGTGGGTCATGGCATCGGGGCGCTGATCGCCATTTATTTTCAAACGATGTTCCCCGAGTTTTGCCCGGCCGCGATATTGAGTGCACCCACCATCACCGGGGATCGTTGTGTGCCCCCATGGAAGCAGTGGATCATCAAGTCCATGGCAGCCCTAGCCCCCAGGCGGGAGTTGCCCCAGAATCTGATCCCGGGGTTTCTCAATCCGCTGGTGGAGGAAAAGCACAATGTCAGCGGGGTGGAGGCGGCTCTCAAGGCTTACCGGGGGATATCCGCCACGTTTGCCAACGAGCTTTTGACAGCACTGCATGACGCGCCACAGGTGTTTCAGGCGTTTGATGCCCGCACCTTAATCCTTTGCCCGACGCAGGACATCATCTTTGATTATACCAGCCTTCGGGTGATGATCAGCCGCCACCGTTCGCAGGGAGAATTCGACCTGCGGGAGGTTGAGGGCGGGCACTATTTTTTAACCGATGATGACCAGTTGCAGGACGAGGCGATCGGCATGATCATGTCGTGGCTCGGTGATTTGAGGCAGCGGGACGCCCGGTCCTAATTTATTGAGGTTGATGCACCCATGATTCATTCACTTGATGCACTGGTTCGGCAGTTGAACACCATCCGGCGGGTCTCTCTCTCCCTCTTTTGGGTGGTGCGCATGGTTCGCTCCCTGTTGATTGCGGGGACCATGCTGGCGCTGTGGTCTTTGATCAAACCGGATCAGGGGCTGGAGCATCTGGTTCTGACACTGGTGGCCTTTGTAGCGGCCCTAGCCTTTAATTCCAAGTCCCACTCCCATCCCATCCACCCGGATGAGGTAGCGGTGGCGCTGGAGATGAAACATCCCGATGCCCCCTTTTCCCCCATACCATTACTGCAGGCATCCCCGATGGGTCGGGATGACGGGCTGATACCCCAGCAGGACGAGAGGGCGATGGCATGGCAGCCGCACCTGCAACGGGCGGCCGCTGAGATGAGGGCGTTTGAGCGGGGACGACTGGTCCGTCTGGGTACCACGCTCGTTTTACCTCTGATCTTTTTTCTGGTCGCATCCACCATGGCCTCCGGCAGCATGACCATTGCGGTGGGGCAGGTGGTGCGGGTGGTGGCGCATCTGACCCGGGGCGCCACCATCAAGGTGGTGGAAGGGGCGGTTAACGAGGCGGGTACCAAGGAGCAGAGCCTATCCTCCTCGCGACCGTTGGAGTTGGAACTGCTGGCGCAGAATATGGTGGAGATCCGGGTGTCCAGCGGTGATGGTAATCGGCCGCGGATTGATCTGAAGCGTCGCATTCCTGGCGCGACAACGGCGGATCCGCAGAACCCGGTGATCCAAAGTTTTCAGTTATCCCCCCTGCGGGAAACCATGGGGGATGAAGACTCAGGGCGTTACGTGGTGGCCTTCGCGGTGGAAAATGATGTGGAATTATACGTCAATATTCTTTCCGAAAAATCGCCGGCAGCCATCATCAAGGTCAAGGAACAACCGGTTCCCAAGGTGCGTCTGGAGGCCACCGAGTCCCTGACGGAGACCTGGCCGGACGATAAGCCGGTTCCCTTGCGCATCGACGTCACCGCAGACAATCCTCTGCAGCAGGTGCGTCTGGTGATTAAGAGCGATGGCAAGACCTCCAGCGAGCTGGTGGCAAACGTCATGACCGACGATAAAAAAGAGCTATCCAGCAACTATAATCTGGTGCTGGAACCCTACATGCAGGGAGATATGGCGGATATCGAGGTGGTGGCGGAAGCCATCGATCGTTCGGTACCCGCGCCACTGTTGGGTCGCAGTCAACCTCTGATCATCCGGGCTGCCAGTGCTTACGGCCGCTATCAGCAAACCCTGCAGACGCTGCGGGAAATCAAAACCCGCATTGACGATGCGGCTTCCAACCAAAAGCCCCTGGATGCGGAAACCGGAGATCTGGTGTCGAAGGCGGTCAAGCAATCAGCGGAATCCCCGTTTTTTGATGGCCTCGACCGGCTGACCATCAGCCAGATTGAAAAGGATGTCAAAGCCACGGTTGGGCAGGGAAACAAGCAGGAGCAGCTGTTAAACCTCTCGGGGACCCTCAACGAGTTTCTATTTGAGCATGAGACCCTGGATGACCGGGAACGAGACCGAGATTTTTTTGTGGCGGCCCGAACCCTGTCTCGCGTGATCGATCAGAAGCGGGATGAACGCAAACTGCAGGTGGATGCCGTCACCGAACGTGTCAAAAAGTATCTGACTGAGCGGGAGAAACGCTGGGAGCTTCGCATCAAATATATGGGAGCTGACAAGGCGCCTGCCCAGTGGGAACGCATCAAACAACGTCCTTTTCACAAAGCGATGGACGAGATTGCTGCGCTGGATCGTACGGGTGCCAAAACGGATGAGGCCAAGGCTTTGAAACGTCTGACGCAAACGGTTGAACAATACCGCCAGTGGATCGAGGACCTGGAAAAGGCGGAGGATGCGGCGCGCGCCTCCGAGGAGGCCAAACGGCAGGAGGGTCTGGCCAGTGCACGGGAAACTCTGAAAGAACTGCAAAAACGCCAGGGTGATATTTCCTCTAAGCTGGACCAGGCGGCCGTGCGCAAGGAGGATGATCTTACCAATCAGTGGCCTGCGGTGCGCATGGATCAAAATGCCAATATCAAAGGAACGGCTTCGTTAGAGGCGCAGCTTCGTTCACTGTCCCCCGCTGCCAGTGAGCGGATCAAAGCGGCGTTGGACAGCATGAACCTCACCCTGGAGTCTGGCAATAACAAGTCCTATGCGCAGGCGGAATCCGCTTCGGATCTTGCCGGCCGTCTGCTTCGCCAGGCTCAGAGCGAAACACAAAAATCCCAGCGTCAACCCCGCCGCAGCTCTGGTCGTCGCCGGGTGACCGGGGACAACTACTTTGGCAGCCAGGTGGCGGGCGGGGATGTGGAGATCAAACGGGAATACAAAGTTAATCGTCGCTATCGCGAGGAGATTTTGGAGGACGTGCGGCGCCATGGGCAGACCCAGCAGGAAGACGATGGCAACGATACTCTCCTGGAAGAGTACCTGCGGCGGGTGGTGCGGTAATTGAGAGCCTGCTATGAACGGACGTTAAGATTTAACGCCATCCACACATCACAGCCATGATGTCCGGTAGCGCCCTGCGGTGCCGGCAGGGTTTTAAATCCCCACTTTTCATAAAGACTGCGGGCGGCTCGCATGGTGCCAAGGGTTTCCAGGTAACAATTGGTGAAACCCGCCACACGTGCAAAGTCCAGACATGCTTTCATCAGGGCCTCGCCGTACCCCTTGCCGCGGCATTCCGGGAGGAGATACATCTTGCGCAGCTCGCAGGTTATGGCATCTGCACCGGCCAGGGGGGCAATGCCGGCCCCGCCCACCACATGGTCGTTTTCCATCACCACAAAATAACGATGTCGTGGGGCCTGGTAGTAGGAATACATATCCCGGACTTCCGTGTCATTGATGGAATAGCCCTCACCCACGCAACCAAACGACGTCATGACGGTTTGAATGACCGCCTGGATGCCAAAATTGTCGGATGGTGCGATCAGGCGAACGGCGTCTGCTGGGATGGGCATAAAAAAATCCTTCGCTGGGTTAAGGCGAAGGTTGATCTTAGCAGGAAAATTAGAGGGTCGCAATCGGCCCGATAATCCTTCAACGGCCCCGCATATTGGCAGATGGGGTGAAACGCACCTTGACGGTCGCATCCACAGCTGGCGCGTCGTTCAGGGTGATCGTACTGCCCTGGCGAGAGAATGCGCCCGTCAGTTCGTCGTTGACGAAGACTTCCCATGCACCCGTGTCCGGATCCAGCGTCATGTCTAGGGTGTAGGACTTCTGGGGTTCTCCCATATAATCATAGGACACCACAAAATCCGAAGCTGCCGCCATTTCACATTCGATATAAATTTTTTCCTGAAATACGCTGAGACCCGCACCGTCGATGCAGGTATCCGCCCCAGTGGCCACCCGCACGGAGTCCGCGATGGGGAGATGTGCCAGCGTCAGTTCTTTGGTGATGGTGGTGATGTCTTTAAAGACCAGGGTCACCACCCGTCCTTCCTGGAAATCAGCAGCTTGAAACGTTGCTTTACCGCCTTCGTATTGAATGCCCACCGCATCACCGGTGTTTTTGTCTTTGGCGGAAAAAGCCCGGGGATCGGTTCCCACCTGGGTGAGTTCGTAAACCAGCATCGGGCCTTCGTCCAAGAGTGCGGTAATATCAACTTTTGCCGCATCACCGGGGATGGGGGTGATGGCGATCGTGCCCTTGCTCACGTCATAAGAAAAGCTGGTGGTCTCCACGTTATTCACTTTCACCTTGATGGATCCGGCTTTGAGTTTGTCACCAACCACAAATTCCTGGGTTAATGCCACATCTTCCCGATAATCCACGTCGATTTTGGCTCCCACGGCTGGTGGGGCATTAAAGGTCAGGGTTTTGGTGACGGCGTTGATGGTGTAGGTGCTGGCTGCTTGGGCCATGCCGTCCACTTTGACCGACAAGGTACCATCTGCCGGTACTTTGCTCAGGGTGTAAGCGACCACACTGTTTTGGGCCCAGTTGTAGGAGATATCTATTATTGTGCCGGGAGCTGGGATGACACTCAGGTAGACGTCTTTACTGGTGTCGGATGGTAACATAGAATAACCGCTGGTCTGATCTACTCCGTTAAACTTGATGGATAGCCCTGCTGCTCTGTTGATAGGAAGTTGCGATAGAGGCAGCTTGTTATCCATATTTTCAACAACGGGAAAGCTATCGGTTTGTGCCGTTGGAACCGCCGCCTGCGTAAAGCTGTCAGCGACTTTGGGGCGATCCACCTGGGTCATGGCAAAAGACTTGTCCGTGTAGTTTTTGACCAGGGTCAATTCCTGGTTCAATACGCCATTTTCAAAACTGAATTTTTCTTCAGACGATTCTTTCTGGGCAGCCTGGAAGGTTTGCTCCACCAATCCTTTGCCATCATTGGACTGTTCTTCTGCGGCGGCGTTGATGGCGCCTGGTTTGGAAATGACGCGGTAGTCGACCACCTGTTTGTTGGAGTCCTCGCTGCAGGCGGTTGCAAAATGGGCCAACAAAGCCGCGAGTGCTGGAGCGATCAATTGCCGGGTCCTGAACATTGGGTAACCTCCCAAAAATTACAACCAATCTGATGCATTACAGTCGCTTACGTTGGCTGTAACAGACTTATCGGCTTTCAAGGTGAGCGCTTGATTTAAATTTGTAACAATATGATTATACAGGGGAAAATTAGGTATTTTTTCTGTCAATTTTTGAGCCCTCTTTTGGCCGGGATAAACCCCCCGCAGCCTTAGAAAAGTCTTGGGGAATCGGGGTATTGTCCGATATACAGACAGGCCCGCCCGCGAACCGGGCGAGACCCCAAAAGACAAACCCAAAAATTCGAGGCCCCATGGGCGAGAAAAATAATGAACGTGGCATAAAACGAAGTTTCTGGGGCAAGCCTCAAGCAGCCTTGGTGGCCTGTCCCCCGGGCTGGAAGGATGTGTGCGCCGATGAGATCAACGGGGTGCTTTCCACTCTGATCCATCCTGGCAAATTTACCCCGGAAATGAAAATCATGGGTCAGGCCATACTGGTCAGTGGACTCGATTTTCGCAATCTGATCGAGCTGCCTTTGCGCCTCAATACAGCGCGGGAGGTTTTGTGGATTCTGCGAACGTCCCATGTGGGAGATGTGGGGGATTTGCGGGATTCTCTGCATAAGGTGGAGTGGGATCTTCTGTTTCAAAAGGGGCAAAAGATTTCGGCCCGCGTCGATTCGTTTGGCAGCATGGTCTACCATGAAGGTCTGATGCGGGATGTCCTCCAGGAGGTCATGCGACGGCATGAGTTGGAACTGGTTCCCCCGGATGTCAGCGACTATCATGTGCGCCTGCATCTGGAAAAAAACCGTATGACCATAGGTCTGGCCCTGGGGGGGCCTCAGTTATACCAGCGGGGCTACAAGGCGGAATACCGGTCCCGTGCACCCCTCCCCGAACATGTGGCGGCGGCCCTGACCTGGTTTTGTATGAAGTGGGTGGACACTCGAATCGGAGCGGGCGAATACCGTCCAGCCTCCGTTTATGTGCCCTTTGCCGGGAGCGGGACTCTGGCCTATGAGGCTTTGATTTATCTGGCGGCGATCCCTCCAGTCTTGTGGCGGGAGGAGTTTGGGCTTGAGAAAGCCCCGTGGTTCCCGGAGGATACCCTGAAATTCTGCCGCAAGCATCTGAAGGAAAATTTCCGTCGGGCGGTGGATGAACTGGGGAGCCTGCGGATTGTTCTGCTCGATAAGGATGAAAAGTCTGTGGAAGACCTGAATGCCAACTGCGCCAAGGTGCAGGGGCACCTGCATGAATGGTCTCCCAACTGGACCTTGAATTTTGACGTGCAGCAGGGGGACTTTTTTGAGGTCGGGCGGCATATCCCCATGGCTAACGGCGTATTTATGCCCTTGAACCCTCCTTTTGGGGCTCGGCTATCACAAGGGTCATACCGAGGGGCGATATTTTTTGAACGCCTGGCAAAGGGCATCGTCGACCTGGCCCGCCGCACCCCCGGATACTTTGTGGGGTATTGCCTTTTGCCGGATGAAAGCTCCTGGTCTGCATTTATGGGGGAACTGGGTGAGTGGGATTTGACCACGCGGCATTTTACCCTTGGCGGGCAGGATATCCGGGTGGTTTTCTTCATGAGAAATACCGATAGCGCGGCGGAGTAAATTGACTTAAGGTATGAGGCTTAAACGTATTTAAGACTGTTGAGCAGCCCACCAGGCCGCCTTATGACTGCAGGGAGATGAATCATGGCAACCAAAAAAAACGCCCCGACAAAAGAGAAAAAACCCTACAAAATTCTGAAAAAGAAATCAGGCCGTTACTCTGTAAAGGGCATAGATGGCAAATTTGTGAATGGAGCTGACAAGGTCGCCATTCTGGCTAAAGAGGGCCTGATCAAGACGATGAAAGCCAAAAAACCAGTTGAGGCTGCTCCTGCCGAAGCTCCTGCCGAATAAGTTGCAGAATCACCGCTTCCGGTTCACGGAAGCGGTGCTCCATGACGAGAAGCCATCTCAAAGTCATGATTTTGTGAGGAGTTTGCCTTGTCAGGTCTTCGTTCCTCCCGCAGATTTCTGCGCATAAAATTCGACACCCGTTCATGGACCGGACTGGTTCCTCTTCTGGGACTTTTGTTTGCGACCTTTGTGGCGTTGATCTGGTATTCCAATCATCAGGACGAAACCGAGAAAAAAGCCACACTGGAGCGCAATCTGGTGGCGGTGGTTTCGGAAGTGGAAAACCGACTATATTCCAGCCGTAAATACATTAGTTTTTTCATTGAACAGATCGAACGAAACCAACTTGAAAAAGAGGGGGTGAATAAACTCTCTCATTCCTTATTTAACGATTACTCTGAAGTGAACCAGCTTATTCTACTGGATGCCGAAGTCAAGCCGGTGTGGAGTGTGCGTCGCAAAGGCAAGGTCTCGAACGGCGTGAGTAAAGATACCTTGGAGTTTATCCATGGGTACATCAAGCAAAACCGCCGTCGGCAGAATATTTTTTACACGGTGCCCTTTCAGGAGAGCGACGGCAATCCTGCGGTGGCCATGGTTCAGATCAAATATAGCTCCCTGCGGGGAGTTCGATATTATGTCGCCATCTATGCGATGGGTAAGCTGTTGGAAAACTCCGTCAGTGAGCGTTATAGCGACATGTATGAGGTGGCCATTAAATCCGACAATTTTACCCAAAAAGTTTTGACTATTGACGATCAGGAGCTGGATCCAGCCCTGACGGAGACCATGGCGGTGGCGGCCCCCGGTGCCAATTTTATCCTGTCGCTCCAGCGCTATCAGGAACCTTGGAATCCCGCAGTCTATTCCCTGGCGGCGCTTTTTACCGCCATCATGGGGGGCTTGACCCTGATGTCCTGGCGTCTGGGGCAGGATATGAACCGTCGGCGGGCCATCGAAAAGGAGCTGCAACGGGCCAAGGATGCAGCAGATATGGCATCACGGGCCAAGAGTGAACTGTTGGCCAATGTCAGTCATGAACTGCGCACGCCTATTTCCGCAATCCAGGGTTTTGCCAATATACTTTTAGATAAGGGACTAAGTTACGGCGATCGTCACAATACGGTGCAAGCGATTCTGCGCAACAGCAAAAACCTTCTGGAGTTGATCAACGACATTCTGGATCTGTCCAAGATCGAAGCGGGTCTGTTGGATATCGATAAGATGACCTTTACGCTGGGGACGGAAATCGCCGGAGTGGTCTCCACCTGCCGCGGCGAAGCGGTGCGCAAAGGGTTGTATCTCGATGTGAAGTACCAGTTCCCCATCCCCGAGTGCATCCACTCCGATCCCAAGCGCCTGCGGCAAATTCTCCTGAATCTCCTCAGCAACGCCATCAAGTTTACGGAAACTGGCGGCATTACCCTGGAAGTGGCCCTGGCGGATGATTCCACAGCTCAGTATGCCAAATTGCTGATTCGGGTGCGGGATACCGGCATCGGTATTGCGCACGAGAATCAAAGCGGACTGTTTCAATCATTTAATCAGGCGGATCGGGAAATTAGTCGAAAGTATGGTGGCACGGGCCTAGGGTTAACCCTGTCCCGTCGCCTGGCCCGCGCTCTTGGTGGGGATTTGCAACTGGTGGCCAGCCAGCCCGGACAGGGTAGCACGTTTGCGGTCACCATCGATCCGGGTCCCATTCAGGATAGCCGCATATTAACATCCAATTCGCAGTTGGAGCAGGGTGGCCTGCAGCCGGTCGAAGTGAGGGATAACACCGACCTCCATGAGGTTCATGTCCTGATCGTGGAGGACAGCCCGGACAATCGCACCGTTTACCGGCGGATTCTTGCCTTTGCGGGGGCCGAAGTGACTCTGGCCACCCATGGGCGAGAAGGGGTTGAATCCGCTCTGACGCAGGACTATGACGTCATCCTCATGGACATCCAGATGCCAGAAATGGACGGTTATGAAGCCACCAGCACCCTGCGGGCCGCTGGGTATCAGGGGGCGATCCTGGCTCTGACCGCCAATGCCCTCAAAGGGGAGCGGGAGCGCTGTCTTCAGGCAGGCTGCGACGACTATCTCATGAAGCCGGTGGAGCCGGATGCCCTCATTAAACTGGTGTCCCTCTACGCACGCACCGATCAGAGGCAGGGGGCAAAGGTCGCCCTCCCGGAGCATAGTCCGGCTTTTGGAGCTTTTTCTGATGCTGATCCGGAGCGCGGATGGGACAATACCCCAATTCGTTCCCTCTACTTTGACGACCCCCGCATTGCACCTGTGATTCCCGAATACGTTCGGGCTTTACCCGGACGACTGGACGCGTTGTATCAGGCCTTGCAGGATCAAAACAGTGATCGACTTAGGAAATTGGCGCACCTGCTCAAGGGGACCAGTGCCTCCTACGGATTCCCTGAGATTGCGGCAGAAGCTGAGCGATTGGAAGATGTGTTGATTGGAGGCGGGGTAAATCCTGGTAAGGCTAAGGAATATTTGGATAAAATATCGAATTGGGTGGAGCGTATCGAGGTCGTGGGCACCACATCCAGACCACCCTAAAAGGCTCCTTCTAAGCCCTTGTCACCCTCTCTTCTCCGATCTATAGTGTTGAATCAGATTCCATTTTTTCATTGATGCAAACAGTCCGGACGGAAGCAGGATAAGGTCCAATGGTCCACAAGTCCCATGGTGCACGGCTATTGATCGTTGATGACGATCCCGCCATGTGCGCCCTGTTGCGCAGTGGATTGGAATACGAGGGATACCGCGTGACGCTGACTCATAGTCGCGGGCAGTTACAGGAAGTCCTCCAGCGTCAGGTGTTTGAAGGCATTCTCCTGGATCTTTTTCTTGGGGATGAATCAACCCTGGAAGCGATACCCGGTATATTGGCGGTTCAACCGCAGGCCACCGTCATCGTCATGACCGCCAAGGGTTCAATTGAATTGGCGGTGCAGGCCATGGAAAAGGGGGCCAGTACGTTTATCTGCAAATCCCCCGATACGGGAAATATCATCGATGAGGTCAAACAGCGTCTCCAGCACTTGCAAGGGCCACGATTCGATGCCGCCATGGAGCAGGAATCGGAAGATTTCGGATTAATCGGCAAATCTCCGGAGATCCGTAAAGTCCTGGAAACCATTCACCGGGTTAAGAATATCGATGCCACGGTTTTGATTTTAGGGGAATCCGGTACGGGGAAGGAACTCGTTGCCCGGGCCCTCCATCATTTAAGCGACCGGGCCCACAAGCCGTTTGAGGCCATCAACTGCGGGGCCATTCCAGAAAATCTGCTGGAGAGCGAACTTTTTGGCTATCGCCGCGGGGCATTCACAGACGCCAAAGCGGACAAAAAGGGTC
The DNA here is from genome assembly GCA_029556045.1 of Pseudomonadota bacterium. The sequence continues at coordinate 11,841 of JAKQGS010000464.1, forward strand.
TGTTTGAAATCTGCGATGGTGGCACTCTCTTTTTGGACGAAATTGGCGAAATGCCGTTGGGACTGCAGGTTAAACTGCTGCGGGTTTTGCAGGAGCGGGAAGTACGGCCCCTGGGCTCCACTCAATCGGTGAAGGTCACGGCCCGAGTGGTGGTGGCCACCAACCGGGACCTCAGACACGAGGTGAATCAACGCAATTTCCGGGCGGATCTTTATTACCGACTGTCCGTGTTCACCATGCGTATCCCATCCCTCCGGGAACGTCGTGACGACATACCCCTACTGGTGCAACACTATCTATCCCATTACAATGAACGCTATCACCGGGATATCGAGCCCCCTACCCGGGAATTGATGTCCCGCATTATGACCTACGATTGGCCTGGCAATATTCGTGAGCTGCAGCACGCCATCGAGCGTGGGGTTGTGTTCTCCACCAATCGGCAGCTGAATGCCGCAGATATCTTCCAGACCGGCATCGAATGGTCTTCGCACGATTCACGCACCTATATGGGTTCTTTGGTTTATGCGGAAGCCAAGGAAACTTTTGAGCGGCAGTATATCGAGAGTGTTTTGGCGGCCACCAAAGGCAATATTTCCGAAGCGGCCCGTACCTCCGGTCGATTTCGGTCGGATATATATCGCCTGATCAAACGCTATGAGATTGACCTCAACACATTTAAATAGAAATCCTCCCTGGCGCGACCTGGTTGTGTAGTATTTTACTGCAAAAGGTAGTGAAAATACGGCAGCAGAGCATCTCTTTAGTATCCCGGTCTGGCCGATTGGATAGGATTAAGCATTTGATTAAGCGAATTAATTCCAGTGGTGGTGGGTGATCCGGAGATTGGCAAGCTTTCTGCAAAAGGGGGGCCGTGTCAGACACTTATTTTTCTTTTAGGAGAGACTCATGAGAAATCTTGTTAAAGGCGTTCTGGTTTTTGTTGCCGCTCTGTCCCTGGCATCTTCTGCAATGGCCGGTGGCAAAGAAAAAGCCAGTAAAAAAGGTGGCAAAAAAGGCAAAGCTGCCGGATCCTGCTATGTTTGCAAGGACGAGCCTGCTGCTGAAGGTGAAGAAGCCGGTATGGAA
>JAKQGS010000467.1 GCA_029556045.1 Pseudomonadota bacterium
GAAAGCCATCGTCCAGAATCCAGACGTCGGGGGCGGGAAACTCCCGCAGATACCGATGGGCTGCCTCCCAGCGACGGGCTCCCACAATCACTGGAACATTGCCTAGCATTTGGGCCTGCATGCGGGCTTCATCGGCGGTATAGCGACCGTCTTGCTGTGGCTGCTGCAGAATTTCTGACCCTCGTAGCGTCATACTGTCCTCTGCCGCAAGGCCGCTGCGGTACCCGCGGGTCAATATCGCGGGTTGGTAGCCCATGGCGATGATGAGCCGTGCCAGTTCCATCACCACGGGTGATTTGCCGGTGCCACCCAACGTGAGATTGCCAACAGAAATAGTTTTCCCCGGCAGGGCGTGGGTGGTCCGCCATCCACGGTCATAGGCCGCATTGCGGATCATCACGACCATGCGAAAAAGAAGTTCGAAGGGCGCCAGCAGGGGCAGCCCGAAGCGGAGGACGCGGCGAATCATGCGTGTAACCTCGGCCCCTGTTGCGTGATGGACTGCCGCCACCATAACAGAGCGTCCTCCACCTGGAATCGGCAGAGTCGATCGGCGGTGGAACTGGGATAGGGAAATCGCCGCTCCCCGGTGTGGGCGCTCCCCTCATGGGTCCAACCCAATCGCCAGGTTTGGCCATCGCTGCTGGGGGCCAGGATCAGACACAGAACTTCCGGATCCGCAAGATTCAGCATTTCATCAAGCCACTCGCCCGCTTTGGTGGAGGCGCCGTATTCACCCAGCAGAGAAAACTCCTGTGCCGTATGATCACGGCGGCGACGAAGCACAGGGCCTAAGCGTTCCGCCAGATAGCCCAGACTGCCGCCATCAAAGATCTGCACCTCGGTGTAGAGAGACAAAGATTCCGCCAGCTGCACCGCGGGATCATCATCGTCTTTCCCCACCAGCCAGGGTTGCAGGGCATGCTCCACCGCATCCAGTGCCGTTTGGTTTTGGGATATCTCATGGACAGGAGTCCACAACTTGACTTCGATATAGGGAAAGTGCGGACGATACCCGGCCGCGAGGCTGGTGCCCTTGATCAGCTCCTCCACAATTTCCGCCACGGTGGATTCCGGTTGCCCCATCACATGAAAGCGATAAAGGGAGGTCTGTAGTCCTGGCTCCAGCAATTCCTGAAGCTGTGGACCAACGGATGTCTCCCAAACCCCCTTCATTTCGGCCGGAGGTCCCGGTAGCACCCATACGGTGGTCTGCCGATGGCTGAGGGTAAATGCCGCCGCCGTACCCACCGGATTGGGAATCACGGTTGCAGAGTCGGGAAAAAAGCACTGCCGGCGATTGGAGGCGGGGGGAATGCGCCCCAGGGCCATAAACCGCTGGCGGATGGGCTCCCACGTTTCTTCCCGCATGATCAAAGGCTGGCCACACCATGCCGCCACGGCATCGCGGGTCTTGTCGTCCGACGTGGGGCCAAGACCGCCGGTGACGATGATTTTGCTGGTGAGGGGCTCCCAGTTTTGCAGGGCGTTGATGATCAGAGGCTCATCATCCGGCACGGCCCCGTGGTGGGTTACCTCATAACCCATATCCGTCAACTGCCGCGCCAGCCAGGTGAGATTGGTGTTTTCAATCTGACCGGACGTGACCTCTGTGCCGATGGTCAATATGGCGATTTGATTGGATTTTGAAGAGATTGGCATACCTTCCCCCGCGTCGTCGGACCGAAGTGAATCTATCGAGCATCGGCCTCTATAAACCTTACTCCGGGCTAGGGGGAGATCCAAGCTGAATTGCACTTCCATCGGCATCGCCGAAAAACAAGACAACCGCCGTCTTGCGACAGCGGTTGTCTCATTGCTGAATCCTCCCTCTAGTTAGATTCTGCTGCAAAAGGCCGATCTCTGCGTTACTTCGTCAGAAAAAAGTGCTCATGTATGTTGAATACACTGCGCTTTTCTTCCTCCTCGTGCCTTGACCTCGACCTTTTTCAGCAGAATCTAGTTATGAAGACTGCAGTCAGTAAACAAAGTTACTGACCGCGAGCATAAGAAAGTTGGCTGGTGGCAAAATAGACGTCATAGCTGTTGCATCCTTCGGTGCCGCAGTGGGCAGGCCCCCAGAACTTAGCCTGATATTGAATGACATTGCCAAACAGCTGCTGCTGACGCAGGTCCTTCGGTACATCGCTGTAGGTGACACCGATGCGGGTGATGCCGAGATCACTCAGGGATTTCAGTTCGCCCTTTTCCGATTTTCCGTTGCCGTTATGATCGATCCACGCGACTAATTTGCCAAAGTTGGGATTGCGGGCATCGATACTTGGGGCCCCTGAGGCGTACTGTGCCAGAGCTTCGTAGCCGTTACGGGCCGGTTTGCCGCCAGGCAACAGGGTCGAGTCCCCAAACAGTTCTTGCCCATTGTCGATGATGCCGTTGCCGTTCAAATCCATAGCGAGAAAAGCCGACTCCGAGGTAACCCAGCCTGTCTTCTCCGCGATACCGTCTGCATTCAAGTCAAAATGTGCGGTGCTGTTGACAGGTTCAACGGTGGTGAATTTCTGGGAGGTGGAAAGATCCAATACGATGGGACTCATCAGGCGCACCTTGAAGTCGCAGCTGCCTTCCAATGTTTGACCATTGCGGGAGGCGGTGATGTGGAATTTCACACCGGTGGATTTCCAGGAGTTGGGATTATCGATGATATCGCGATACTCCACCAGGAGCTCGGTTTTGGCGGGATCCACGGCCACGGTTTTTACCCCCATCGTACGATTTTGGTTGCCAGAATCCATGCTGTCTTTGAAAAACCAGGAGTCTTCATCGATGCCGATGTGGAGGGTGTCCGCACTGCCCTGGATGGTGACCAATAGTGCGAGATCCCCACCGCCAGCGCGGAACGATTCCCCCGGGATGCCGCACTCGTTATCGCAGCTATCGGTGCCGTTGCGCTCCCGTTCAATCTGCACCACATCCTTGCAAAAGCCGCCGGGAGGCAGGTCCTCACCGTTGGGGTTTCGGGGATCCCCTGGAAGACCTTCACCGTTGGGATTGCGGGGATCGCTGCCGGGGATCCCTTCGCCATTGGGATCGGTACCGGGAATCCATTCACCCCCGGGACTTTTGGAAAAGGTGTCATTGGTGAGTTTGATATCCTGGGCGTTGAGATACCCCTCAGCCAAAGCCAGATTCAAATCTTCGGCACATTGGCTGGCGGACAGTGGTTGGGCCACTAGCAGTTTTTCACCCCGTTCTGTTTGGACTGCCGCCACCAGGGCTACCGCTTCTCCCTTTTTGATGGTGCAGGTTTTGTCAGAATCCCCCACCCGCAGTGTGGTATCCCGCAGGGCGATGCCTCGTTTCAGAGCGCCGCTACGGCTCAACAGCGAATCAAAATGAGCCACCGAAGCTTTGGAGGGTGTCAGCGGCAATTCATAAAACTGACTTTGGGAGAAGGGGGAACGCAGACTCAGCACCTGTCCTTCATTGCTCAACTGGCCACATGCCACGGAGAGGGCCAGAAGTGAAAGGCTGGCCAAGGTTTTTTTGCCGTGGAATTTGTCGTGATACTGGGTCATGAGTTTGCCTCGTTCGTTAGGTGGGTTGTTGGGTTTATTGACAGGTTTGTACCGACCCAAGGACACTGTCCATGGTGGCATCCAGGTTGTCCGAGCCATTGATCTCCACAACTTCGTCCGCAACCTTCGCAGGTAGATCAATCAGTGCCTGCCAGTAGGCTTGAAAATCCGCAAAACCATCGTTATTTCCAGACTTGTGCCCCCACATGATGGAGGGTTCATTCCAGGCTTTTTGCAGGGTATCTTTGGCCGGGGCGTTTTGCTCATCCCGGCTTTTGCCCGGTTGATAGAGGGACAGGATAATCAATTTAACATCCTTGCCCAGCTCCTCCCGTGCTCGCACCACATCGCTGGGTTTGTCATCGGTGGGCAGACCATCGGTGATCAGCATCACCACGTCGGATCGTTTATCCTGAGGATCACGGTTCTCCAACAATTTCCTGGCGCCGCGTAAAGCGGTGGCATAGGGTGTTGGCCCTTCCGGCATGTGCGTGAAAGACATGAGATTCCAAAGGCTATCCTGAAAGGCGTCGGTTTCTCCCATAGCGCTGGTATTGGTGAGGGTGTCAGGTAATACGGAACCGTTGCCACTGTGGTAGACGCTGTTATTCAGGCCATCCATCGATTGGCCATCGCGGGGAAAAGACGAGATACCAAACGAGGAGCCCACAAATTCACTATTGATTGTGCGTGTGGCATTATCCTTGGCGATGGTGCGGGTGATGGCGGCAAAAATCGCGCTTTGACGATCGGTAAATCCGATGCCTCCCCGGGGGGAATTATCTTTGATGGGATCGGTGCCGCAGACATCCTGATTGGATGTCTTAACAGTTCCGGGCTTGCAGCTCATGGAGCCGGAGTTATCCACCACAAAGGCGATACGCAGGGCTCGGTGTTGATCGGTGCAGTTCTGCGGAATGTCTTCGGCGCCTGGCAGAGGATCCGTCCCGCCCGGAAAAGGTTCGGTGTTGGGGGTTGAACCATCGGCGGTGCCCGGAGTGCGAATCTCTTTCGTGCCGGCATCCCCGTTAAACCCTGCCTCTTCCGAACAAGCGGTCAGGGTCATCGCCATAATGACCATGGGCCATGTCCAGGCCAGCAACAGATGAAACGGTATCTTGCGTGTGATGGTGTCCGTCATGGTGTGCTCCTCTATCTGGTCCCACCGACAGGGGTGAAACAACAACTGGCAAAGCTATCGGTTTGAGGGGTTGGAAATTGAGAAAAAATTATAGAAGGCGTATTTTTGCAGCAAAAACAGTGAATTAAAATTTAAGAAATCCGAAAATTTCGTCAGGTAAAAAAAAGACCCCGAACCAATTCATGAATTGGACGGGGTTTGGGGGTATGTGTCAAACGGAATTGATGGAGTTTAATTTTTGGTGGTGTAGGTTACTTCGATGACAGCCCCATCACGGGGTTCGCGACCGGCCTTGAACTGCAATTCATTGGTTGCGAAGTCGATGGCATAATTTTCGTCCCGGATCACCACCCCGTTGATGCGCACTTCCACGGATTCATCCGCTTCCAGAGGACGGGTCAGGGAGAACTTTTGGGTGGATATTTTACTGATGATGTAACCCGCAAGATTACTCAACAGGGCGCTCCAGTCATCGTCGCAGAGATCCTGTACCAGGCCTTTATTCGGCAGGCTCACCGCCAATTCTTGGTAAGCCTTGCCATATTGAGCAATGGTGCAGGTGGGCGTGACATTGCTTTCCGGCAATCCTACCAATCCATGCAAAATGATATTTTCAAGTTTAAATTCAGAAAGGGCCTTCACCTGGGTCTTGAAGATGCCTGTCGGGGTGGATGCGTTATCATCGCTGATGACAATAAAATGGGTCTTGGCCTCAGGGCGCAGACGCAATTCTTTTTGATAGAGTTTCGCATAGTCCCCCTTCAGCATGTTGGTGATGACGTCAAGAGCATTCCAGCTGTCAACAAACACATTCAAGTGAGAAAAATGCGGGTTGGCGTTGACTTCGTCGGGGAAATTGAAGTTGGTGCCCACCATGAAAACCTGATAGTCATCGATCCCCATCTGGATCAGGTCGTGGATAAACCCATCCATGTTTTTTTCAAGAAACGTCTTTTCCGTGTCCATGCTGCCGCTGGTGTCCATCACCACCACGATATCGGTTTTTTCCGTTTTCCGGTTTTCTGCACCCAAAAACCGGTCGGTGACCTGCGAATATAGGGCTTGCGGCTTTTGCTCCTCCTCTGGGACTGGAGCAGGAGGCTGTTGCCGGGTTCCCGTGCCACCGGAAAAGGAGGCGCCGTTTTGGCCGCAGGAGGTGGATAGAACCACCGATAATACCATGGCAAGGGCCCATGACCATACGTTGGTATTCATGTTGTGAACCTCTAATGAAAATCATCTTTTTGCTGACCCGAGAGCTATCGGCTCCCGGGTCAGGAAATTTAGAAAAAAAAGTTGGATCAGTTTGGAGAACGTAACGAAACCTTGCGACGGAAGGATCCGCGGGTGGCGATCAGGGCGACAAACATGCACAGAAAAAATACAAGAGTACCGAGAACTACGGGGAAAAAGAGATCGAGTTGCCATTTTTGCGAAAAAACCCGGGTGGCAAATACACCCGTCATGGCGGTACCTAGGATGCAGCCGATGGCGGTGGCCCCTCCTGCTAGCAGCCCAAATTCCCATAGGGTTTCCTTGACGATCAGAGATTGGGGGGCCCCCAGCACTTTGAGGAGATTATGGTCCCACCGACGGCTGTGGGCCTGGTGAGCAGCGATGGAATAAATCACCATCAGGCCAGCAATCAGCGATAGCCAGGCCATGATGGTCAGAGCGAGGCTCATCTGGCTGATCAAGGCCAGAATCTTATGTATCAACTTGGAAACATCAATGGCAGAGACGTTGGAAAACCGATTAGCCAGTTCCGTCTGCAGGGTAATCTTGCTGTCGTCCCTCAGGGGGAGAAGGGTTGCCAGATAGGTTTTAGGAGCATCCTCCAGCACACCCGGCTGAAACTGAATAAAAAAGTTGGGCTGAAAGCTGTTCCACTTCACCTCCCGGATGCCGACGATTTTGCCGCGTATCGGTAGGGTCTGCACATCAAAGGTCAACTCATCACCGATTCCGATCTTCAGGCGGTCCGCATAGCGCTTTTCCAGGGTGATCTCCGCCACTTCTGACCGAGCGGCATCCCATGTCCCGTTGACCCAGCGGCCTTCAATCAACTTTTCTGAAGCATCCAGGGCGCTGCGATAGGAGAGGTTCACACCGCGGTTGCGAAAGCGCTGTTCGGTTTCGTCTTCCCGTGTCGTCGGCTCCTCGTTGCCGTCCCCGGAAGTGACCGGACTGTTGTTGATGGCCACCAACCGTCCCCGGATCATGGGGGAGATGTTTTGGGTGCGGATACCTTTCTCCTGCAAAAATGTTTCCAACTCCTCCTTTTGCTCTTCCTGTATATCAAAGAGAAAAAAACTGGGAATCGCACCGGAGTCAGGAGTGGACATCTCGTGCATCAGAGTGGATCGTAACTGGGGGATCAAGTTGACCAGGGTAAAACTCAGTCCCAACGCCAGAAAACACGACAGCGCGTTAAACGAGCGGTAGGTGAAATAGCGGGTACTCAGTTTCATGGGCAGAGAATATCGATGGGCGAACTTCCGCAGCAGGCGGATCAATAACCATCCCAGGAGAACCAGGATCAGAGATGCGGCTGCAAAAACCGCCATGAAGATGCCACCGGTGCGAAAGGAATGGGATTGCCACACCGCCAGAGCATAAAATCCACCCACCAGCGGCAGCCCCGCCAATAACGAGGGACGCATGAGCCGCACCCGCGGAGAGCTGTCCTGAAACAGCGTGATGGGTTTGATGCGGGTCACATTCACCAGAATCGGCAGGGCCATCAGCAGGGAAAATCCCAGGCCCATGCCGGCAGCCAGTCCGAGGGTTTGAGGGAACAATGTGAACTTGAGGGGAATGGGGCTGAGGGGGCGCAACACCTCACCCAATCCCTGTAGAATACCGGCAGAGATGACGAATGATAGCACGGACGACAGCAACGACAGCAGGCACAGCTGAACCACATAAAGCAGCACCGCTCGCGTCGGTGTTACTCCCAGGGCAATCAGGATAGCCTGGGACTTTTGTCGGGATGAAAAGTAATCGATAAACAGGAAAAACATCCCCAGTAATGCAAAAAACAAAGCCACAATGGCGGCAAGTCCCAGATAGTCGGTGAGATAGGAGATGAGGCGTCCGCTATCCTGTGCCGCCTTCTTGTAGTCCTGAATATTCAGGGAGGAATCGGTAAAAACCTTGGTCATGCCGCGGGCCGTGTCTTCTGCATCAGCGGTCGGTGGAAGCTTTACATGAATGGTATTCCAGGAGGTGGACCCCTTTTGAATCAGGTTAGTCTGCGCCAGCTGGGTGCGGCCTACATAAAGTGTCGGCGCCAGGCTGGCAGCAAACCACGAAGCGGCCGTATCTTCCGCAATCAAACCATCCACACGGAATTCCCGATTGCCAATATGAAGAGTGCTGCCCACCGTCACCTGTAGTTTGAGGGCTGCTTCAGGGGCTATCCACACGATGGGCTCACGATTGAGATCCCGGGACGTTTCGCTGGTAACCCGACGGCCATCCTGCAGGCGGATCCAACCGTAAAAAGGATGACGGTCCTCAATCCCCTGGAGGTTCACCAGCATCGAGTGCCCTGCAGTGGCCACCATCGAATACAGGCCCGTGGTGCGTTGCAAAGAGGATTCACGGGGTAGCATCTCCCGCAGCTGGCTTTCTTCAGCCTCTGAAATTGGGCGGCGTGAGCTCATGGAGACATCGGAGGTCTGGAGGTGTTTGGCCTGGCTCTGCAGTGCAGTGTCCAGATTGAGGCGCACACTGTCCAGAGTTATGAGGCCACACAGACCCAACACCAGATTAAAGATGAAGTAGAGGCTGAAACGTCGATTATTGATCAACTCACGCCACGCCAGTTTCAGCCACAACATACCGTCTCCCTCAATGGAGTTGACCCTTGATTAATCGCAGCGTGCGATGGCAACGGGAGGCAATTTCCATATTATGGGTCACCAGAATCAAGGTCATGGATTTTTGCGCCACCAGATCAAACAGCAGATCGATCACCCGGCGACCGGTCTCATCATCGAGGTTGCCACTGGGTTCATCCGCCAGCAGTAATTGCGGTTGAGTCACAAAGGCCCGGGCAATAGCCACCCGCTGGCATTCACCCCCACTCATCTGATGGGGAAAGTGATGGCGACGGGCGCTGAGCCCCACCAGATCCAAGGCCTGCTCCGCCTCTTTTGACGCATCCCGGCGCCCTTGGATTTCCAAGGGCAGAGCGACGTTTTCAAGAGCCGTCAGGGATGGCATAAGGTGAAATTGTTGGAAGACGATCCCCACATGGGCTCCACGAAACTGCGACAGCTGCGCCTCGTTCATGTGATGGAGTGGTTGTCCCGCCAAAAGAATATCCCCGGTATCCGGGCTGTCGAGTCCAGCCATAAGTGACAGCAGGGTTGATTTGCCAGAGCCTGATTGCCCAACGATGGCGACGGTTTCACCACGATCAACCTGCAAGTTTAAATCCTGGAGAACGGTGATCGGCTCTGGTCCTTCGCGAAAGGCTTTGGCGATTTGCCGGATGTCGATGATTGCATTCATAGTAGGGGCTTTATGTTTTGGTAGACGGTTTCTGTGATGACTTCATATCCTTTTTCATTGGGATGGATGCCATCAGCCTGATTGTACCGTGGTTCACCAGCTACTCCCTCCAGCAAAAAGGGAATCAGGGGAATTTTGTATTGAGCCGCCAGATCTTTAAAGATGGCTGCAAACTCGCGGGTGAATTTCTCACCATAGTTTGGGGGGGCCTGCATGCCCGCCAGGATGATCTTAATTTTTTTCTCCTGTGCGAACTTAATGGCGTTTTCGATGTTTTTGCTGGTCTGGGCTGGCGAGAACCCCCGCAGTGCATCATTGGCCCCCAGGGCATAGATCACCAGATCCGGTGTTTGCCGGTTCACATGGAAGCGCATGGTCTTCAGGCCACTGGCGGTGGTGGCTCCCGAAACCCCGGCATTGATCACGGTGCAATCCGCACATCCGGATTTTTTAAGTTTTTGCTCCAACCGAGCGGGATAGGCCTGTTGATGGGCAACCCCGAGACCCTCCGTCAGTGAGTCACCAATAATCAGGATGCGACCTGCGCCAAGGGCCAGGGGGGAAAATAAAAGAAGAGCAACCACGGCGGGCCAGATTGGAAACCAGATCCTGGGCATGATCCCCCTCCATATGATGTTGGATAATGGGATATTGCCTCCAACGGCACAGAGTCCAAGGGAGGCAATTATCCCTATCCTTTTATGCCTTGGAGATAGGACCGGGTCAAAGCATTTTGGGGTGATTGGAATACGGCGGATTTAGGGCCGGTTTCTGCGAGGTAACCACCGTTTTCATCCCGCCACAAAAATATCACCTGATCAGCCAGCCGTTGCGCTTGTCCCAGATTGTGAGTCACCATCACAATGGTCACCGTCTGGCGCAATTGCTGAATCAGTGCTTCGATCTGGGCCGTGGCAGCAGGGTCTAGGGCGCTGCAGGGCTCGTCCATCAGCAGGACCTCGGGGCTCAGGATCAGAGCCCGGGCGATGCAGAGGCGCTGCTGCTGACCGCCGGAGAGTTTGAGGGCGGATTGGTGCAGGCGGTCCTGCACCTCATCCCATAATCCCACATCCTTAAGGGCTCTCTCGATTTTATGCCGAAGCACTGTGGTGTTGGTTTCACCATGCTCCCGCAGCGGCAATTCGAGATTTTTCCAGATGGTCAGAGGAAATGGATTGGGTTGTTGAAAGATCATGCCGACCCGGCAACGGAGTTGCCGGGGATCGATAGCATCGTCCCATAGGGATACGCCGTCCCACAAGACGTCACCCGAAAGTTTAGCCTGCGGTGTCAGCTCACAAATGCGATTGAATACCCCCAATAGGCTTGATTTGCCGCAACCTGATGGGCCAATGATGGCGGTGATTTGACCCTTGGGGATGTCAACGGAGAGGTCGCGGAATGCCACATGCTGGTCATAGCGGTAGGACAAGTTACGGACCTGAAACAGGGAGTGTGTCATAACCCCATCCTTTTGGAATGCCATCTGTGACCAAGAGCCATTGTGGCTGAATTGATCAGTAGTAAGAGGGTGATTAAAACAAAGGCGGTGCGATAGGCATTCACGTCACCGCCTCCAACGTTCATGGCGAGTTCGTAAATATGCACGGAAATAGCCCGTCCCGAATCCATCAGGCTGGCCGGTGTGCGGTCGATGTAACCACTGGTGAACAACAGGGCCGAGGTTTCCGCCAGGGCCCGTCCGGTCGCCAGCACCAAACCAACCGTGATACCGGGCATGGCTGCCGGAATGATGACCGACAGCATGGTGCGCCATTGGCGAAATCCCAACGCGGCAGCGCCGACCGCAATGCGGCGGGGTACCCCCACTAGGCTGGTCTCACAGGCGCGGGTAAAAAATGGCAACACCATGCAGGCCAGCGTTAACCCACCACTGAGAATGGAATATCCCAGACCAAGGGTGTTGCAAAAGAAGGCGTTGCCGAAGAGGCCAAACACAATGGACGGAATGCTGGCCAAAAGATCCAGAGCCAGACGAAAAACCCGCACCAGAGGTCCGGGTTTGGATGCGGAAGCGTGTGCCAGCACAATGGCGGTTCCTAGTCCGATAGGAACAGCGGCCCCCAGGCAAATCACCAAAATCCACGCGGTTGAAGCTAGAATGCTGGAGATTCCCCCTCTGCGTCCGGCATCCTGCGGCGATTCCCATAAGAACGCCCAATCGATGGCTGAGGCTCCCCGGACGACGATATCCCCCAAAATCCAGGAGAATATCGCCACGGTGGCGATGGCTGCGGCTAAACTCGCGATGGTGAGCGCCCCATTGCGCAGCTGTGGGAATTTAATGTTCATGATAAACCCGGTGGGTGAGCATGTGTGACAATCCCATCAAAGCCAGGACGGATGTCAGTAATAACAGACCGGTCACATAGAGGGTTTGCCGATGGAGATCCATGGCATAGGACATTTCCAGAGCGATGTTGGCTGTGAGGGTCCGTACTGGCGCAAAGACGGACTCAGGGATGGCCACAACATTCCCTGCCACCATCAGGATAGCCATCGTCTCGCCCAAAGCACGGCCCAGTGCCAGCAAAATGCCACTAATGATCCCCGACCGGGCATGGGGAAGCGCAATTTTTAGTATGTAGGTGTTCTGCTCTAGGCCAAGA
>JAKQGS010000139.1 GCA_029556045.1 Pseudomonadota bacterium
TGTGGAGTTCTATGAGTCTGGACTCCATCACACGATGGGTAAAACCGGCATTCTGATCTATGTATCGCTGTTTGAACACCAAGCGGTGGTGTTGGCGGATAAAGCCATTGCGGACAAACTGCCCGCCGACACATGGAATCATGTGGTGGAACTCCTGTTGCAGGAAATCAAACAGGGGCGGATGGTCAAAGGGTTTGAATCGGCGGTGCAGGAATGTGGAAGGATCCTGGCTCAGCATTTTCCGCGGGAAACATCAGATCAAAACGAGTTGATTGATAAGCTGATGATCAAGGAATGAGGAAAGAACTATGACGCGATTTATAATTCTGAATTTGATTTTTTGGATGGCGTCGGCCGTGTGGGCTGAGGAATCTCCGTGTGCCAGTGATTGTAAATGTGTAACCTCTGCAGGTTTAACCCTGGAGCGCTGCGAGGGATCAGACGTTGTCACCAATCCTCCCAGCTATCGGAAAGAACGCTGGCACCTTCATCGCCAGCCGGATCTGGGGTGGTTTTACACCGGGCTTTCCATGCGGGGCAGCCTGGCGGACCACGACACCAATACCGGTAAGGTCGGAGTCGAACTGGGTTTTAACCTTCCCGTTTGGCATGGGATCGATGTTGGCTACCACGGTGGCAGCTATTTTAAAAAAGACGGTGACGTACAGCAGGCGGTGGAAACACGCATCTACTTGAATCAGCGCAACGAAGGGCTCTACATCGGCGGTGGATACCAATGGGATCCTGAAAAGCAAAACCACGCCACCCTCGGTGTGTCGTTTGCGCACTTTTACCTCGAGTTGGATGCCGTGAAGTCGTCCTCGCGGCCCTATGTGGCCATCGGGGAGTTCGGGCTGCGGTGGCGGTTTTGGTAGAGGGCTCGTTTGCCGGTCATCAAGGTGGTTGCCATTAGGCCAGATCAGACTTGGTACCCAGAAACATAGGGGATCCTGCTCCCTTTCTCATAAAATATATTCATATAGATATAAATATTGAGATTTTTAGCGTAAAATACATCGATAACGATATATTTTACGAAGCAGTGACGTGCAACCTCCCTAAGCAGATAAATTATGCACTTATCCCTATGGTCAAAAATCTTGAGCGGTCATTGGAAAAGGCGGCAATGCCCATCACCTTGCTTGAGAAGACAAAGGAAGATCGCCAGACAGCTCTTGCCGAACTCATGGAGATCCCCTGATCATGCCAATACTTCGCAACAAAGAAAAACGCCAGGCCATACGTGCGGATATGTACCAGCGATTTGCCACCAATGGGGTAGACGTTGCAGAGGCGGTGAAGGGGATTCGCAAAATACTGGGTCTGAGCCAAAGAGAATTTGCGGAAAAAATTGGCGTTGGTCTGGCGACATTAAGAAAGATCGAACAAAACCGCCATGAATACACCATCGCCAGTCTCGATAAATTTTTGAAAATGTTTAAGCTTGAACTGTGCGTCAAGAATCAGGTGGATCGTTAAGGGGAGTTGCCTGCGGAAGTCTTGTTGCCTCTACCTATGGGGTGTCCCCAGCTGATCTCATGTATTGCGATAAAAAATTTGGCATAAAGCCATCCAAGGTGAAAGCAATAATCAGTCAGACGCAAAGTGTGGCCCAGAGATTTCTGAACTATGCTGAGGAAACTTCTTTAGATGAAGTATTTGCGCGGGGGATCAAGGAGAGGTTTCGGAAGATATGATTGATACATTACGCGGAGCGCTTTTGAGACGAATCTTTTATGGGCTCCCACCGCTCGGCGCCGCGAGAATAGGCAGTGCGCTCAGCAAGTTCAATAAGCCCGGTAAGAGCCATATTTCGCCAAGTTTGATCATTGGGACCAGGTGAAGCTCCCAACGCGCGTTTGACTTGAGTAGAAAATCGAACTGGCCAGTGTTTTAAATAGATATCCCACCAATTGAAAATATTATCTTGAGACTCTAATATAGCTTTGGCAGTCGGGACTTTATCGCTTTTATTGCCATTGATGGACTTATCCGCGGGCAGAAGATTCCATAAATCATTATTCTGGAGCAGACTCCATGGGATCACATGGTCGACTTCAAATTCTCCGATTGTTTTGGCTGACCAAGTACAGGTTATCAAAGATTGATTGATCACGATTTTACGAACTTCCATGGTATCGCGTGTGTCCAGTTCGCAAGACTCCATAAGATCAGAGACCCACTTTCCAATGCCATCGTCGTTACCAGTAAATCGTTGAATGAGGGCGGCCCATTCGAGAATGGTTGCTTGGTCGATCCAGTGATGAAATCGACTGAATTCACGCCAAGTCTGGATTGGTAGGGTTAGGTATGGTTCTCCCCCAATTTTAATGGATGAAAAAAAGGAGAAATCTCCGTCAATCTCTCCTATATGAGTTAGCGGTCCTTTTTTTATGGTCGACATGATGCTATTCTGTGCGTTCTCTAGGGGGCCCAAAATTTCTGAATAGACTCTATTTGTCCGCTGGTCCTGGGTTGGGCCGACAGAGGATTCAGAAGCGATTATGATGTCACTCAATGATAGGGTGAGATTTTGAAGCCTCTCAATGTCTTTTTTAAAGCCCAATTCCCGGTTTTGATGAATTTGCCGGCCCAGGCTCTCTCCTGAAACAAATCGCCAGTAAAAACGCAGCCACCACATGGCGATGCGTTTAAGCGGAACAGCGGCCCGGTCCTCAGACCATTTAACGGATTTAGATTCAAGAGCTGCCATTTTTGCTAAAGAACGGACCAACGCGAGTTTATAGGTCGAAGTCTTTCTATCCCGTGTAATGATTTCTTGTATTTTTGGCAGTCCGGACAAATCCAAGTTGGATTGCTTACGTGCGACCAAGGTGTGCCATGGAACACTATGATGAGGTGATGGATCTGTGCGAATTTCTAGAATCTTAGCACCCAGGGATTCAAAGATGCAGGCGAGTTGTTGCGGGTGAAGCGAAGTAAATAGCCTGCCATCATTTTCGCGTTCCGCAGATTCCTGAGAGTCGCGGATTGTAACGATGATTGTGCCACCCTTTTTTATGACACGCATCATATTGAGACAGGCTTCGACGATTTGCGCCTCCGGCAGGTGCATAAGGACTGCTGAGCAAAGCAAGTTATCGCAGGAGTTGTCCTCTACAGATTTTAGTCCGGGGAGTGCATCGTGCTTAATGTCGAGGTTGGGATGGTTTCCTTTACTCTGATGAATAAGTCCTTGAGAAGCGTCGACTCCCCGGGCATCAAAGCCCTGATTGATTAGCCATTGTAAATCCCGTCCAGAACCGCAACCAATATCTAGGGTGAGACCGGCCTGGTGAAAGAAAGTTCCGATCATTTGATAGACGATTGTCGGACACTGCTGGTCCCATGCCATGACAAAGGTTGCAGCATTCTGATCATATAAGGCAATGGTCTGCTGATCCATAGGCTCCGCGGCTACATCTAATTTGTAATTTAATGTCCTATTGGTAAAGGATAGGCAGGAAAGGGTAGCTTGGCAAGTAACGTCGGGCGGTTAAACTCCCCAGCTGCCGGTAGGCGAGTGGGGAGTTTTCATGATGTTTTAAAAAAATTCCAAAAAATCAATCTTTGGGAGCGGCCTTGTGACCGGGGCCACCCATCACATGATAACCACCATCAACATGGAGGATTTCTCCGGTGGTGGCTGTGGCCAGATCACTCAAAAGGTAACCGGTGGACTTGGCCACCTCTTCCAGAGTCACGTTGCGGCCCAGGGGCGCATTTTGTTCATAGAGCCCCATCATATCCTTAAAATCACCCACGGCCGATGCTGCCAGCGTCTTGAGGGGGCCGGCGGACACGCCATTGACCCGGATATTTTTGGGGCCAAGATCAAAGGCCAGGTACTGAATGGATGATTCAAGGGCAGCCTTGCAGACACCCATAAGATTGTAGCCCATCACCACTTTCTCACCGCCAAAATAGGACATGGCGCAGATGGAACCGCCGTTGGTCATCAACGGGGCGGCGGCACGGGCGGTGGCGATAAAGCTATAGACGCTGATATCCATCGCGGTTTTAAAACCGTTGCGGGAGGCGTCGATGGTGGCACAGCGGATGTCTTCCACGGGGGCAAAGGCGATGGAGTGGACGAGAAAGTCGATGGAGCCGAAGGTCTCTTTAACTTTAGAAAAAAAGTTTTGGATATCGTCGTCGTTGCCCACATCACAGGGGGCGATGAGTTTGGCGTGCATGGTTTCCGCAATCTGCCGTAGACGGTCTTCATTGCGTTTGCGATCACCGCTGTCCGGCAGATGGCTAAACCCGAGGGTCGCCCCCTGCTCATGTAAAAAACGGGCCACACCGGTGGCGATGGAGCGCTCGTTGGCCACTCCCATGATGATGCCTTTTTTGCCTGCAAACAGTCCCATATCGGCTCCTCTTATATTTATTCTTCCGGTTCAAAATCGAGGTCATCGAAGTTTTCGATCAGGGCTTGTTCGTCATCAATCCGCCCAAAACCGCTGACCTCACACAGCTCCGCTACTTCGTCGATAAGCTGCTCCATCTGGTGAGCGCTTTGACCAACCGCGGCGATCACGATGCCGTTGGTGCCACTGTTTTCGCCGCTGCCGTTGTATGGTTTCACCGCAATTTTAAAACGGGCCCGGATTTTTTCCACCATACTGGCGACTTCTTTGGCATCGTGGGAGGTCTTGCCCTCATCCGCAAATAGCAACTTGGCGACTGCAAAATACATAAATTCCCCTTTTTAAGAAGGGGGAATCATAACCCCATTGCCGCAGGCTTTCAGCAAAAAACTTCAGCGGAAGAGGGTTTGCTCAAAATTCAGATAAAATGCCTGAATAAAAGGCATTTTTATGGTGCAATGCACGTTGATTTTCCAATAGCGGGGGCCGATCACCGGAGGCAGGGGCTGGGAGGCGCAGGGGGATTCCCAACCGTCGGCTCCGTGCCAGTGCCAAACCACCGGACAGGATGAGTTCGATGGGGCTTCGATGGATACGCATCGCTGCCGTAGGGCGTCGTGGGGGTTGATCAGAAGATTGACCCGCAGATCCTGCGCTTGCGCAAGACCGCGGGCGATGGCCTCGGAATAGCGCCAACACAGAAACGAGTTGAGCGCTAAAAGACCGTAACAGAGAACACGGATAAGGATCATTTGAGGATTTCAAAGTCTGCGCCGTCCATGGAGATACCCAGTTTATCCTCCATGGATTTCATCTTTTCCTTGATGGTTTTCCCCACAAACGTCACCCCGGCGATGGCCAGCAACAGGGCGAAAGTGGAGACGATGATGTACTCGATGGCGGCGCCTCCCCGTTCTGGGGAATCTTTGCCAAACGGACGCCGTAGAACACGCGATGAAATTTTGCACAATCTCTTCATAACCAATCTCCTGAATTTGGGTGAATGCTAAAAATACGGTTTTTCTCTAATAGCAATTGGGGCTGAAAGCGACGGACATGTAAAATGTCGGAGGGTGACATCCACCGAAGGCGGGAGGTGGCGTATGATAATAGGGTGGGGTTTTTCTAACTTATGAAAAGCTTTCTGAATTAACGTCATCATCGCGAATTTTTTATCTATCTAACAGAGGTTGAAACATGGAGCATCACGCAGCGCGGGAAATGTCCCTGGAGGAAGCCGCTCAACTGACATCAGACCTCAAGGCCAATGTTGAAGAGTTTGTCTTTGGACAAGAGGAACTGGTGACCGAAACCATGTGCGCCCTGTTGTCCGGCGGCCATATCCTGATGACCGGAGCGCCGGGACTCGCCAAAACCACGCTGGTCCGGGTGTTTGCTCGTTACCTGGATCTGGACTATGGCCGCGTGCAGTTTACCCCTGACCTTCTGCCGTCGGATATTGTGGGCACCGATGTGTTGAACGTCGATCCCGGAACCGGCCGCCGTTCCTTTGAGTTTTCCAAAGGCCCCGTATTCACAAATTTAATGCTGGCGGACGAGATTAACCGTGCGTCACCCCGGACCCAATCGGCCCTGTTAGAGGCCATGCAGGAAAGGTCTTGCACGGTGGGCGGTGTGATGCATCCCCTGCCGGAGCCATTTATGGTGTTTGCGACGCAAAACCCCTTTGAATCTGAGGGAACCTTTCCGCTGCCGGAGGCGCAGCTGGACCGCTTTTTGATTCACGCCCTGGTGCAATATCCGGACGAAGCGGCGGAAGAAAAAATTTTGAAGGAGCATGCCCACAGCAAATTGGTGGGCGAGCAAAAGTCGCTTGGCAGGGGGACAGCGGTTAAGGGGCAGACCATGAACCGCGATATGGTGCTGGGCCTGATCAATTGCACAAGACGGGTCCATGTGGATCCGGAATTGATTAAGATCATGACAGCGCTGGTGCGCTCCACCCGACCTGAGGATGAGCACTGTCCGAAGGATCTCAAGGACCATATCTGGTATGGGGCAGGTCCTCGTGCTGGGATCAGCCTTATTTCTGTGGCCCGTGCCCTGGCCCTGATCCAACGTTCGGAATCAGTGCGGTGGTCTCATATCCGCAAGATGGCCAAGCCAGTGCTGCGGCACCGCATTCGCCTGTCAGCACAAGCAGCGCGGGATCGTGTGACGGAAGATAAAATTATCGAAGACCTGCTGGTGCGGATTGAAGATCGTTATAAAAACCTGGCCCGGGGAGTGGGGTGATGAGGGAAGAATTCGGGGAAAACCATCTTTCCCGGGTCAAAGACCTGTCGCCAGGGCTTTCGTGGGACCTGTCGTTTAAACGGTATAAGAATGTGATGCGTTATCAGGGTAGTCACATCCTGGCCCTGCGTCGTCCCAGCCGCACCCCCGCCTTTAGTCGTAAGTATGTCAAAGGAGATCCGGTTCATCTGATTGATTGGAAGTCATTTGCCCGAACCGATCAGATGTTGATCCGCGAGCAACGTGATGAGGCCAGTGCTCGCATTGTGATTTGCCTGGATGCTTCCGACACCATGCAGTGGCCGGACGAGCGGTTGCACGAAGTCCTGGGGGTTAAGGTTCCCAGCAAGTGGGAAATCGCGGTCCGGGTGCTGCTCAACCTTGCTTATATCCATCTGAACCTCGGAGACACGGTGCGTGTTTACCTGTGGACACGTCCTGAATCCGCGGCTCCGGACTTTCAGGTTCCGCTGGCGACCTCCAGCGATGTCTTGAAGCTCTACCACATCGAAGAGGATCGCCAGTTCTCCATCTCGTCCCTATGTGAGGAGGGACGCAAAGGGGATAACAGTTTGCCATCCGGAGATTATGCTTATTGGATCAGTGACGGGATAACCAGACGTTCTTTCGACTGGTTGTTTGAACGATTCCGTCTCACCCGTATGATTCAGGTTCTTTCGTCTCTTGAAACGCAAGTGGACTGGGTCTCGGATGAGCATTGCTACTTTGACGAAGGCATCGTGAAAAAAGAATATCTGGGGGCCATATTAAAGTACGGTAAAGCTTATCGGCAGAAGCTGGAGACCTGGCAGCAGGAGTACCGCCAGAAATTCCGCCATGCCGGGGGCGGATACCAGTTGGTGACGGAGCAGACGCCGATCGCCACTTATATGGAAGATTTACTCATTTTTCCGTGAGAGATTATGGGTCCTATTAATTTTGGATTGTTAAGTACCCAGATCGGAGCCGCATCAGCCATGCTGGCTTTCAGCGCCTTATTGGGCTGGGCTATCTGGTGGTTTGTGCGCAAACGACGGCAGCGGGTTTGGTTGCCAACCCTTCGCATCATGGAACTGGAAAGTCGACGGCTGCCAAAACTGCGGGTGATTCCCCCACCTTGGTTGATGTTTTTATGTTTTGTGCTGGCTTCCCTTGCGTTGATTATCTTTGGACTGCGTCCGTCGCAGCAGGTGTTCACACCTTTTGAGCCTAGTCAAAACCGCATCCATTTTTTTCTGGATCTGAGCCCTTCCGTCAGCGCCCACACCTCAGTGGAAACCTATCGCCAAAAGGTGCAGGAAGTGTTCGCTAACATGGAAGGCAAGGGGCGGATCACCGCTACCACCAGCCTCAGTGGGGACATTTTCGAATCTGCCTCCAGGGATCAACTGAAAGAATGGCTGCAAACACAGGACATTCATCGGGCCGGTCTGAAATTGGGGGTAACCCTGCGTAAGCAGATTGAAACCCTGGGAGATATCGACCGGCTCTTTATTTTTTCCGACGAAGATCAGTCATCGTGGGACGGCTTTAACTGGCAGTTCCTGATGGATGACATGGAAATTGTGCATGTGGTGTTGCCCCATGATCGCCCGAACACAAAAACCAATCTTTATGTGGACCGCGCGACGTTTCTCTCCAGTCAATCCAGTTTGACGATGGACTGGGATGTGGAGGTGGCGGTCAGCGGAACGACCGACGGCGCTTCGGGACAGCTGCAGGCTGCCCTCGAGGG
>JAKQGS010000495.1 GCA_029556045.1 Pseudomonadota bacterium
CATCCAGAAGAGCGTGGAGTGACAGGCGCACGCGGGATTCTCCCTCAGGTACCGTTGGGGGGCGAATGGCGCGGGCCAAAATGCCATGCTGATGCAGGTGGTGCTCCAACTTCAGGGCCCGGCTATCGGAGCCACAAAGCACGGGGATGATGTAACTGGCGGAGGGGCGGGTTTCAAAACCCAGGTCCATCAGCGCTTCCCGTATCTCCTCCGAAACCTGATGCAGACGGGTGCGGCGATCGTCCAGTTGCGGAAGCCAGGTGGTGGCAATACCCACGGCAGCGGCCATCCAGGGGGAGGGGGCGGTGGTGTAAATAAAGGGACGAGCGGTATTGATCAGTTGTTCTCGCAACCAACCTGGCCCACAAACCATCGCCCCCTGCACTCCCATGGCCTTGCCACAGGTGTTGATGCTGATGACCTGATCGTGGGGGATTCCGGTCTGATCCAAAAGGCCGCGCCCCCCAAGCCCCCAACAGCCGATACTATGGGCTTCGTCGACAATGATGACTCCCCGGTAACGACGGGCCAGATCCGCGAGGGCTGCCAGCGGCGCAAGATCTCCGTCCATGCTGAAGAGGGATTCCGTTATCAGCAAATGGCAAGAGCTGCGGGATTGCCGCAGGAGCGATTCCAAATGGGACATGTCGTTATGGGGAAAGACAACCTTCTGTTCCGGTTTCAATCCGGCGAGGCGCAGGCCATCGATGATGCTGGCGTGGTTGAGACGGTCTGAGAAAAAGACGGCGTCGTCATGCCGCAGCGCCTGCGCCATCGCTTCGTTGGCCGCATAACCGGAGGGAAAAAAAAGGGCGGTTTCCGCCCCTTTAAAGTGGGCAAACTGCCGCTCCACCGTTTGATAGATATCAAATTCGCCACCCAGCAACCGGCTGGCACCGGATCCTACCGGCAGGTCTTTGATCGCTTCGCGGCATTGGTCCTGAAAGCCCGGGGTTTGTCCCAATCCCAGATAGTCGTTGGAGGTGAGATCAAGAAAGTCTGCGCGGTTTTCCGGTCGTGGTTTGAGAGAACGGTAGCGATCGGCAGCGCGCCGGAGATGGAGTTGCTCCAAAACCTGGTTTTGCAGAAAACTCCATCCGGCAGATGCATCAGTAAACAGACGGTTAGTGAACGAGTCCATGCTCGTGACCCTGCTGCCCCGCTGATTGGCGGGCCGGATTTTCCCGCGTGGCCTCAGCGGTTAAATTAAAGTCGGCGTGGGATTCCGGCACGGGACGCATGCCGAGACGATCCATCAATTCAAGGTCACGGTCTTTGCCGGGGTTTGGTGTGGTCAGTAGTTTTTCACCGGTAAAAATTGAGCTGGCTCCCGCCACGAAACAAAGGGCCTGGGCCTCGTCGGACATTTGGGTGCGGCCAGCGGACAAGCGCACGCGGCTGCGGGGCATGAGGATGCGGGCTGTGGCAATGGTGCGCACCAGCTCAAAGATATCCAGGGGCGGTTGATCAGCCAGCGGTGTGCCGTCCACCGCCACCAGGAGGTTGACCGGCACGCTTTCCGGATGGGGATCCAGATTGGAGAGGGTGTGCAGCAGGCCGATGCGGTCCTTGCGGGTTTCCCCCATGCCAACAATGCCGCCACAGCACAGCGACATGCCCGCCTTGCGGACGTTTTTCAGAGTATTCAGGCGGTCATCATAGGTGCGGGTGGAAATAATTTCGCTGTAGTATTCGGGTGAGGTGTCGAGGTTGTGATTGTAGGCATAGACGCCTGCCTCTTTCAGGGCGATCGCCTGCTCCTCATTCAACATGCCCAGAGTTGTGCAAACCTCAAGGCCGAGGGCCCGCACCGCCCGCACGGAATCAAGCACCTGCTCAAACTGTTTGCCTTTGGTGGGGGGAGAGCGCCAGGCCGCCCCCATGCAAAACCGCGTGGATCCACTGGCTTTGGCTGCTTTGGCAGCATCGACGATGGAAGGAATGTCCCAGAGCGGCTCCGCATCAACGGCAGCGTCATGGTGGGCGCTTTGGGGGCAGTAAGCACAGTTTTCGCGGCAACCGCCGGTTTTGATCGACAGCAGGGTGCAGAACTGAACCTCATCATCCGCGAAAGCCTTGGCATGGACGTTCTGGGCAATACGGGTCAGTCGGGGTAACGGCAGATTAAAGATCTGCTCAATGTCTTCGCGGGTGTAATCGAAGCGGACAGCGCCGCTTTCCAGGGCCATGAGATCCAAAGGGTGACTCCTCATGAAGATGTTCGAAGAAGAGAGGTTAATGGTTTAGAAATGGCTTCTAGTACAGATCGCCTGAAAAGGCGAGATAAAAGCGGGGCTTGCATTGTGGAACCCACAATAAAAAGAGCTTTCGATGATGTATGTCATGAGGATTTATACTATACTTTTCACAGATAAAATTTTTGTGAGGAATCCTTATGTTCACGGGCTATTGGCGGCGGCAGATGAGATTTTCATTAAAATCAGAATCCTTTTTAAAAGTTTTATTCGTTGTGTCTATTTTTATTAGTTTGCCAATGATATCGATGCCGGCCCAAGGCCAGGATGGGGCGAAAAAAGAGGCTGTCGATGCAGCCACTCATGTCGGGGGCAAAGCGGGTGAAACCGCCACGGCAATCGGAGCGGGCGAGAAAGCGGACCCCTTCGAGGAGTCATCCATCGGTGGGGGCTCCATATTTGCCCGGGCCTGGCAGGGTGGAATTGTGGTGTTCTCGGTGCTGCTGATTCTTGTGCTGGCTTCGGTTTTGTCCTGGGCCATCGTGATCGCAAAATGGATGTATCTCAAACGGATCGCAGGAAGCAGTGAGTCGTTTACCAAAAGCTTTTGGGAGAGCCGTTCTCTGAATGAACTCAACGGTCGACTGGCGGACCATCCCTACAGCCCCGTGAAAGAGGTGTTTCGCACTGGATATGCGGAGCTGGTGCGGGGCAATCAACTGAAAGAGCAGTCCAGCAACCTGCAGATGGCCATATCGGCAGCGATGGAAAATCTTGGTCGCGCCCTGCAAAAAGCCCGTCGCACCGAGAGGCGGCAGATGGAAAAATATCTACCCATACTGGCGATCATAGCTTCGGTCAGTCCTTTTATCGGCCTCTTTGGCACGGTTTGGGGCATCATGGGATCATTCGAGGGGATTGCCCGCATGGGAAGCGCCAGTCTGGCAGCGGTGGCCCCGGGTATTTCGGAAGCGTTGATTGCCACCGCCTTCGGTCTGGCGGCGGCGATTCCAGCGGTTATCGGTTACAACCTGGCCAATGCGCGGATTCGGAATTTGCTGGGAACCATTGACAGTTTCTCATCGGACTTCCTCAATATCGTGGAGCGATACCTGGTTTCGGATCGCGCCAAAAAGGGAACCGTTGATGGCGAGTTTTCCCATCGCTCATGATGCATTCATGAAACATTAGGACGAAAAACCATGGCCTTCAATCTTGCATCCGGATCCGGCGGCGATGACGACAACACCGATCAGATGGCGGAGATCAATATCATTCCGCTGGTGGATGTCATGCTGGTTTTGTTGATTATCTTTATGGTGACGGCACCGTTATCCATTGGTGGGATCAACGTCAACCTGCCATTGAGCCGTGCCAAGGGAGTGACGGTGACGGAAGACCGTGTGGTGCTATCGATAGCCCCCTCCGGCCGCTACTTCATCGAAAAGATGGAGGTGTCCGCTGCCGCCTTGGACGAACGCTTTAAAGCCATTTATCAACATCGCAAGAAAAAAGAATTGTATATTCGCGCTGACAAAGGGGTGATTTACGGCAAAGTGGTGGATGCCATGGCAGCCGCCAAGCTGGCGGGTGTGACCAAAATCAGTATGCTGACTCAGGTGCAGGATGCCCCCAAACGCTAAGGACAGACTGTGACGGTTCGATTGAAAAACCTGGCGGATTGGTTGGCCCACCAAGGGCAGGATCAGCTGGTGCGTTTTTTCGTCACGGCATCGGTGGTGGGGCATTTGATTTTTTTCATCCTCAACCAACTGGGACTGCAATTTCGCATTCCGGAACCACTGGTGGAAGAATGGACCATGGATACCGACCTGCTCACGGAATCCGATTTGTCCAATGCGCCGTCCGTAACGACGATCCCAGGGGCCAAGGTGGAAGAGAAAGCCCAGGTGCCAGACAACCTTCTGCCACAGCTTCCCAAGCAATTCACCCTGCAGGAAACCACCAAGGAAAAAGCCGAAGAGTTGGTACCGGGCCCCGACGAAAAAAAGGAAACGAAGGAAGAAGAACCGGAGAAAAAAGCCAAAGAGGCGGAGTCGGAAACCAAAGCGGACGAAGAAATCCAGAATCGCCTTGATAAGGCCGACGCCCTCAAAAGGTTGGCGCTGGAGCGGCTTAAAAAGCAGCAAACCGAAAAAAACCGTGAACTCAAAGCCCCATCCAATGAGAAGTTGGCCCGGATCGGCGACGAGCTGGAAAAGAGCGACAAGTTATCGGGAGTTGCCGGTGGCGCTGCTGGTTTCGACAAGAATCGCTACCGCAAGGTTCTCTATAGTGCCGTGCACAAAAATTACCACCTACCGGAGACCTTTAAACTGGTGGACCCCAATATCACGGTGGTGATCGCCATCCGTGTCAACGGCCGGGGGGAGTTGATGGCGGTAGAGGTGGAGCAGAGCTCCAATGATCCCGTGTTTGACGAGGCCGCCATCAATGCCGCCAAAAACTCAGCTCCCTTTGATCCGCCGCCGTCGTCGCTGGCGGGGGAAATTATCTTATTGCAATTTAAGCCCTGATGTTTATGACCAGAAGGTCAATCCCATGGATAGGAGTCATCGCAATGTCAACGTTAACCAGAGTCCTTTTATCCCTGCTGATGGTGCTGACAGCTTCCGCTGCTTGGGGGCAGGGGAGCACCTTGAAATCCGGATCCGGAGCCCTCATCGTTAATATCGACAATCCCAATTTTCGTAAGTTGGTGGCGGCGGTCCCCAAGTTCCATCTTGCGCGGGGCACTGCATCAACGGTGGCCAAAGAGTTTTCCAGCAAAGGGGCCGCAGAACTGGAGCGGCTGCTGGAGTTTTCCCAGATTTTCAACATCATGTCGGACAAAGCTTATGGGGACCTATTGGGGAAAATGGGACAGCAGCTGGATGGCGGCGATCAGCAGGGGGAAATGCGGGGTGTTGACCTTGTACAGTGGAAGACCCTGGGAGCCGAGTCACTGACGATCGGTGAGATTCTGGAGGAAGAAGGCGGTATTACCATAGCGCTGCGAACGGTTGATATTGGGAGAGGCCAGCTCATTTTGGGAAAACGCTACCGCAAGGTCGGAAAAAATGAATTAAACTCCGTGGTGCGGCGTTATGCAGACCTATTGCTGGAGGCTTATACTGGCAAACCTGGGATATTTTCCTCCAAAGTGGTGTTCATCGGACGCAAATCCAAAAGCAGCAACAAACAGGTTTATATCTGTGACTTCGATGGCAGCAATGTCGTTCAGATCACCAATTCCAGCGCACCGCATCTTTCGCCGCAGTGGAGTAAAGATGGTCGGTTTATCACTTTCACTTCATACGAAGACCGTAATCCCGATCTTTTCGTGTATGAGGTTGCCACGGGGCGCAAACGTAAACTGTCTGGACGGAAGGGGCTTAATAGCGGGGGTAACTGGTCGCCCGGTGATAAATGGGTGGCCTTTACCGGATCTGTCGACGGAGATGCCAACATCTTTCTGACCAAACCCAGCGGTGGGGAGCGTAAGTTGTTTATTGCCGGCAGCGGCCTCGATGTTGATCCATCGTTTTCACCGGACGGCAAGTGGCTAGCTTATGTTTCCGGACGTTTTGGCAACCCTCATATTTTTGTCGGAGAATTGAGCTGGGCTGGCGATAACGTGAAAGTGGTGGGAGACAAACGCCTGACCTATGCAGGTTGGTACAATGCGACGCCGGCCTGGTCACCCAACAGCGACAAGATCGCCTTTGCCGGCTACGATAAGGATATCAATCGCTTCGATATTTTTCTGATGAATCCTGATGGCTCTAATATGGAACGTTTAACCATTAAAAGTGGTGACAATGAACGTCCCACCTGGTCCGCCAAT
Source organism: Pseudomonadota bacterium (assembly GCA_029556045.1). Next base: position 6,043 of record JAKQGS010000495.1, read on the forward strand.
GGGCAATTGATCATGTTCCAATCCAGCCGGGTCGGGCAACAGAATATCAAGGGTTCTTCGCAACTCTTTATAATGAATAAGGATGGATCCGGCCAACGCAAGCTGGAAACCGGCCTTTATGAGGTGCAGACACCGGATTGGTCCCGGCCGCTGGCCAAAGGCGGTTGAAAAATTTGTCAATAATTTTAATGGGTAAGGCGGTCGAGAGATCGCCTTATTTGTTTTTGTATAAGTATTATTGAAACTTTTCTATTTTCTATAACCAAGGGGTGGGCTATAGAAGCGACGTCGGTGAAACAACAAACTCTCTTCCTTATAAGGAACCAACATCATGATCAAGAAACTTGCCATTATCATCACCATGTTTGCCATGAATGCTAACGCCCTGGCCCAGGACGAGGCTCACCTGCTGGTTGCAGGGGAAAAAGTCAAAGTTGATGTCGCCGGGACTGAAGTTGTTACGTTTGAACTGCGGGCGATCCGTCCAGCCACCGCCATCGCACAGCAACCGGAAGCCGTCATCGTGGAGCAATTTGGTGATTTCGAGTGTACGATCGTCTCCACCAAACTGGTGTCCTCCCGCCCTGTGCATGTCCGGGGGACGCAAAATTTGATTGGCGAAACCTATCACATCGAAGTGGAATGGGCGCCTGGTGCGGATTACAGCGGATGCAATTTGGAAATCAAAGATCCCTATCTGGATGACGTGATCTATGACGCCCAGCTATTTATGAATTTTGGCTGATATCGTGTCAGATTCGATTAAAAATCCCCCGGTGGCTTAGGCCGCCGGGGGATTCTTCTATCAATCCGTTATTAGATTTTGCGGAACAGGGCTGACCCCCAGGTGAGGCCGCTGCCCACCACCGCCATGACTATAATGTCGCCCTTTTGAAAGCGGTGCCAGTTCATGGATAACACGGACGGCGCTCCGGCAGAGCCCTGGTTGCCCATCTCATCCACGTTGAAAAGATGTTTTTCCTCGTCAAGGCCCAAGCGGGCCGCAGCGGAGGCTACCATGCGCAGATTGGCCTGGTGTCCTGTGAAATACTGCACATCGGCAGGTTCTAAACCGTTGCGTTCCAAGATCTTTTCAGTGGCTTCGATCGTGCGGGTAATGGCGAATTTCTGCACCGCCTTGCCGTTCTGGGAAAAGACATCCCCGTCCGGAATTTTGACCAGGTCATAGCCACTGGGATCGGAGTCGATATAGGTATCCAATAATTCCAGCCCGTCACCACCGGTGGCCCATTCCACCAACGCGGCAGAACAACCATCGCCAAACAGAACGCAGGAGTTCTTGTCTTCATAGTTCATGCGCAGGGAATACCGCTCGGGATTGAATATGGCGATTTTGCGATGCATGCCGCTACGCAGCATGGCGCTGGCCAGGTGTAGATCAACGACGAAAGAGCTGCAGGCGGAATTGGCGTCAAACGCTGGGCAACTCAACCCCATTCGAGCAGCGATAGTGCAGGCATTGGCAGGGATGTCAAAATCCGGCACGGACGTACCGCAGATCAGGGTATCAATATCTGCCTTGTGATCAGAGCCTGGCAGGCGCTGCTCCAGCACTTGCCAGGAGCGGTAGGCCATCTCGCTGATCGGCATCACTTTGCCTTCCGCCCGCAGGCGTTCCAGAGTGGCGCGGCCATAGCGGAGGGCCAGAATATCGTCTTTGGAAATGACACTGTGGCGGGATTTGATCCCGGTGCGATCCACGACCCAGAGGGCATCAGAATCAATTTCCAAACTGTCGAAAAACTCGTTTTCAATCCGGTGTTCGGGATGAAAATGCCCAAGGGCTCGCAGGATAACGCGGGGTCTGGGTGTTGCTGGCATGATCTTGGGATATCTCCTCTATGTTTTGGCGCGCATGGCGTTTTTTAGAAATCCATTAATTCGTATACATGCCACCATTGACGTGAATGGTTGAGCCGGTGATGTAACTGGCTGCATCGGAAGATAAGAAGGTCACCGCATTGGCGATTTCTTCCGGGCGACCCAGTCGCTTCAATGGAATTTTGGACATGATGGCCTGGCGGACTTCCTCCCCCAACTCCTGAGTCATGTCGGTGTCGATAAAACCGGGGGCAACGCAGTTGGCCAGAATACCGAACTGGGCCAAATCGGCGGCGATGCTTTTTGTAAAAGCGGTAATGGCCCCCTTCGTGGCCGCATACATGGATTGTCCGGCATTGCCTGTATGCCCCACGACGGACGTCAGATTGACGATACGACCGCCCTTTTGTTTGATCATATGGCGCGACACCAACTTGGTCAGCAGGAAGGTGGAACGCAGGTTTACCGAGATTTGTTTGTCAAAGTCCTCTGGTTTGGCAAAAGTGATCAGTTGATCAATGCTGATGCCTGCGTTGTTGACCAGCACGTCGATGGAACCCATCTCAGCTTTGACCTTTTTCACCAGATCACTGCATTCTTCCTCGTTGGACACATCGGCTTTGTAGGCAATACAGCCGGGATGTTCCTTGCAAAAGGCAAGGGCTAAGTCCTCGCCGGAGCGATAGTGAACAGCAACCTTAAATCCGGCCTGGTGTAGGGCGTGG
>JAKQGS010000029.1 GCA_029556045.1 Pseudomonadota bacterium
CACCGGTCATGATACCGGGAAGTGCAGCCGGTAAAATATGGGCCCGTACCGTCTGCCATTTGGTGGCACCCAATGCAAAAGCCCCATGACGTATGCTGTTGGGGACCCCTTTCAAGGCTTCGCGGCTGGCAATGATGATGATGGGCATCACCAGAAGGCTCATGGTGAGAGCCCCAGACAAAATACTGCGACCAAAATCCAGAAAGCGCACAAATAGCGCCAATCCCAGGATACCGTATATAATCGAAGGCACACCCGCCAGGGTGGCGATATTGATTTCAATGAATCGATTCATAAAGTTTTTTTCCGACAGTTCCTCCAGATAGATGGCAGCCCCTACCCCTAAAGTCACCGAAATCACCAGGGTCAGTCCCCCCAACCACACGCTGCCCCAGATAGCCACTTTTATTCCGGCTTTGGAGGGAAAACGAGAGGGAAGGTTATTGATGAAGTCCCAATTCAACCAATGGATCCCATCCTTGCCAATCCCATAGAGCAGGATAAACAGGATGGACAGGGTGGCCAAAGTAGCCAGGACAATACCGCTATAAAACAGGCGCTCTTTCCACAAACGAACTTTGCGGCGCCCCGAAAAAATATGATCCTGGCTCAGCATATTCAGTGATTCCAATCCTGAAAGAGGCATGGTTACCACCCCCGCATGATCCTGATCCGAATTCATTCATACCTCCGGCCAAAACGCTTCACGACGTAATGAGACAGATTGTTCATGAATAGAGTCATGAGAAACAAAACCATGCCAACAGCAAACAGGGATTGATACTCAATGGATCCATGGGGCGTGTCCCCAAGACTGACCTGAGCAATATAGGAGGTGAGGGTTTGTATGCCCTCAAACGGATTGATGGTTAAATGAGCGGTACCACCGGCCGCCAATGTCACCGCCATGGTTTCACCAATGGCCCGCGAAAAAGCCAGAATAAAGGATGCCAGAATTCCACTGAGAGCCGACGGCACTACCACCTGCGCCGTCACTTCATATTTGGTGGCTCCCAATGCATAGCCGCCGTCCCGCAGGGTCTTAGGCACCGAACGGATCGTGTCATCACAAATGGACGCCACCATGGGCAGCACCATGATGCCCACCACGATGGAAGCACTGGCTGCGTTAAAAACTTCCACTCCCTCAAAGATGTCTTGCAGCAAGGGGGTGATGGAGGTTAACGCAAAATAACCATACACAACTGAGGGGATACCAGCCAGGATTTCCAGGATCGGCTTGACCACCCGTCGAATCCCGGGACTGGCATATTCCGCCAGAAAAATCCCGATCCCCAGTCCCAGCGGCAGGGCCACGATGCATGACCCCAGAGCAATCAGGCAGGTTCCCGCGATGAGGGGCCAGATGCCAAACTGTTTGGGTTCGAAAAGGGGAGTCCAGGTGGCTGTACCAAAGAACTCCCAGAGCGATACTTCACGAAAGAACTGAAAAGTTTCGGTGATAAGGATAAAATTGATGCCGACTGTGGTCAGGATAGAGATGAAGGCGCAAACCCAAAAAACTTTCGTCACCACCCCCTCTTTGAGGGTGGTGAGCAGTTTTTTGCGCGGCATCACATCGACGTTAGCCCTCAAGCCCAACTCCTGTATAAGGATTCTCAGTGACCTTTGATGTCTGCTTTGGCAGACTTGCCGCGACCCATCACTTTCTTTTCAAAGCGACTCAGATCTTCCGAATAGGTTTTTTCCGGCATCGGGATGTAACCGGCCTCTTTTACCAGAATCTTGGCGTTTTTCATCATGAATTTGACGAAAGCGTCAACCTCGGGTTTCCCTGTTGATTTGGAGCTGACATAAACAAACAGTGGGCGAGACAGGGGATAGGTGCTGTTGTTGATGGTCTCATCATTGGGGGCGATGGCTTTGTCTTTGGCGGTTTTAGCGATGGGAACCACCTTCAACTTGTTTTTATTGGCGATGTAATAGGAATACCCGAAGTACCCCAGCGAATACTGATCCGCCTGGATGCCCCGCACGATGGTGTTGTCGTCCTCCGATGCTACATAATCGGCACGGGAAGCTTTGGACTTACCGTTCACTTCTTCCGTAAAATAGTCAAAGGTTCCTGAATCCGTACCCGGGCCATACAATTTAATCGCTTTGTCGGGCCATGCGGGGTTGACGTCTTTCCATGTTTTGACCTTGCTGTCGGGAGCCCAGATTTTCTTCAGATCTTCAAAAGTTAGAGTCTTTACAAAATCATTTTTGGGGTGAATCACGATGGAAAGGCCATCATAGGCCACCGGAAGTTCGATGAAATCAATCTTGTTGGCTTGAGCTTTTTTAATTTCTTCGTCTTTGATGGGACGAGAGGCATTGGCGATGTCCAACTCGCCGGCGGCAAACTTTTTGAAACCGCCACCGGTACCGGATACACCCACGGTGACCCGAACCTGAGCATTGTCACGCTGGAACTCTTCGGCAACAGCCTCCATAACGGGGAAAACGGTGCTGGAACCATCGATTTTCACTTCGCCTTTCAATGTTGAGCCGGCCGCAAAACTTACACCTGCCACGCTCACGGTGCCAAAGGTCAGGCCTGTCAAGAACCATGAATACAACTTCATAACCAATCGTCTCCTATAGGTTAAGACCGAACTTCCCCATTGATTTGGGGTGGATTCTAGCGGATTCATCCGGGAATGTTAACCCCAAGATCCACTGGACCCGGGCGTCAATTTACAGGGAGGGCCGGGGATATATATAAAGATTCCGTAAATTCTCTTTAATTATTAACTTTGGCCTAAAATTTCATCAACACGGCAGCTCAACGGTAAAGGTGCTTCCCTTCCCCAACTGGCTTGACACCGATACTTTTCCCTTTAGGTTCATCACTAAGTGCTTGACAATCGCCAAGCCAAGCCCCGTACCCCCAACCTCGCGGCTGCGGGCATCATCCACCCGGTAAAATCTCTCAAATATCCGCTCCTGATCCGCCGGATCGATGCCGATTCCGGAGTCCTGCACCGTCAGTATCCCAACCTTCCGCTGCGTGTCCTGAGAAAACCGCACGGTGATACGTCCGCCTTCCGGGGTGTAGTTGACAGCGTTCTGGAGCAGGTTTTCGAAGATATGCCCCATGGCCCGCCGCTCCCCCCGCACCATGGCACTGCTAGGAGCCTCGATATGGAACTCAATATTCTTTTGTGTCATCTGGATCTGATGCCGAGCCACGACCTCCTCCACCACCTGCCGCCAAGACAATGATTCCAACTGGCTGGGATCGATCTCAGGCTCTGCTTCGATCCGCGCCAATTGCATCAGATCATTCACCAGGGCAGTCAATCGGTCGATATTGGCCTGGATGATCTTGAGAAATCGTATGTTCACTTCGGGATCATGCACCGCTCCCCCCAACAGGGTTTCCACATACCCTTTGATGGAGGTCAGGGGAGTTTTCAGCTCATGGGATACGTTGCTGGTGAACTGTCGTCGGATGGCCTCCATCTTTTCACGGCGCACGATACTAGCCTGCACCGCCTCCGCCAGCCGGTTGATGGAGCGCCCGAGTTTTCCGATCTCGTTGGCGGGCAAGCGGGTCAGACGGACATCGTATTGCCCCTCACTGATGGCCTCGGTGGCAGAGGTAAGGACGTCGAGAGGGCCCGCAATCCGCCGCACAATTACCCAGGCCATGATCAGTGCGATCACACCACCCAGCAAAATGCCGGGCCATATGATATCGCGCACTGACACAAGGCGCGCATGCAGGTGACTGGTGGGAAGCCCCACCCGCACAATGAGATCCTGACCGCAGGGCTTCACCCTGTGGCTCACGTAAATCATTTCCATTTTAACGGTATCGCTGACCCGTACGCTTTGCCCCCACTCCTGCCCGTGAGCCACAATGTCCTGGACCTCTGGTCGGTGCAGGTGATTGTCCAGAGTTTTGGGATCCTGTGCCGATTCCGCCAAAATACCGCCATCAGGAGCAATCAGAGTGATACGGGACTGGGTGAGATTGGCGGCAAAAGAAACCAGTTCCTGCAGCGACTGCTGCCGCGACTGACAGCCGGTTTCTAAAAGGACCGAGAGGTAACTGTTGGTCTCCCGCAAGCGGCTGCGGGTTTCCTCTTCCACAAACTTTCGCGTACGAAACGCCAGGGAGTAATTGATGGTCACGGCCGTGATAGCTATGACGATGACATAGGCGAAAAAGTGTTTCCAGAAAAACGGGGAGCGAATCATTCGCTCTCCTTGAATTTATACCCCACACCCCGCACCGTCTCGATCAGATCCCGCTCCTCCCCCAATTTCTTGCGGATGGAACGCACGTGCACATCGATATTGCGATCCACCAGCACGCCATCACCGCCTGTCACCGCATCCAGGAGAATGTCACGGGTCAGGACGACACCGGGTCGTGACACCAAAGCGGTAAACAGCCGAAACTCCGCCAGAGTCATGGGGATACTGGATCCCGCCACTGTCACCTGAAAACGGGCTTTATCGATTACCACCTTGCCATGGGTCAGGACATCCTTGTTTTCCTGCTGCTGCGAACGTCCGAGGGCGCGAAAGCGCGAATAGACCCGGGCGACCAATTCGTTCATGCTAAAGGGTTTGACAATGTAGTCGTCCGCTCCAACCCCCAATCCAAATACCACGTCGCTCTCTTCGCCTTTAGCGGTCAGCATGATAATCGGGGTGTAACGGGTCGCAGGTGTTTCCCGCAGCCGCTTGCAGACTTCGATACCGCTGACCTGTGGCAGCATCAGATCAAGAAGAATTAAATCGGGGTGGCCCTTTTGCGCCAGATCCAACCCCTCCTTGCCATTCACAGCAATAGAGATGTTGTAGCCCTCCCGTGTGAGGTTGTAGCGCAGCAGCTCGCGAATATCGGGATCGTCTTCAATGACCAAAATCGACTTCATGGGCACCCTTTCTAAAGGAGGACAAATACTACAAGCATTTAATGGATTCATGTAAAGGGTAAATAAAGGTCCGGTTAAATATCTTGGGAATTCCCCCCATTCTCAAGTCTCTAATCTTTTGAATTCTTTAAAGTTATTCGGCCATCAACCCCTTAAGATCGCATTACTCAATTATTTCGCCGTGTTGCCGATAGTCATTGCAAGAATGGAGGGAAACTATGGGAGCTCCCAAAATTTCCAATGCAGAAAAGGCCGCCATGGTCCTCATCGGTTTGGGTGAAGAGGTGGCTTCGGAAGTGCTGAAAAACATGACCACCACCGAAGTCCGGCGGGTTGTCGCATCGATGTCCCAGCTGGGCAAAGTGGATCCCGAGACACTACAGTCCGTCATGGCCGAATTCCAGCACCTGCTCACCCAGCATCGCCCCCAATTAAAGGGGGGAGCGGAATTCGTTCGCGGCGTCCTGGACAAAGCCTTTCGTGGAACGGGTCACGAGCATGAATTTCTCCAAAAATTGAACGAACAGACTCCGGTCACCATGACCGCTGTGGATCTGGTGGATGCCCCGCAGCTGGCGCGCCTCCTGCTAAAGGAGCAACCACAAACCATCGCCTTGGTACTAGCCCATACCGACCCCCGTAAAGCGGCGGCCAGCTTGAAGGAGTTGCCGGGTCACCTGCACACCGACATCGTGATGCGCATCGCCACGCTGGAGTCCGTTGATCCGGAAACCATCCAGGAAATCGACAATCACCTGCGGCAGGAGATCGAATCCATGAGCCTACGGGGACACGCGAGGCTGGGAGGGCGGGACAAGGTGGCTGCGATATTGAATGCCCTCGATAAAAACACCGAAACACGGATCGTCGATCAGCTGACCCAACTTGCACCCCAGCTCAGCGATGAAATCCGACAAAAGATGTTTACCTTTGAAGATCTGCGGCTACTCGATGCCCGCAGCATGCAGGAACTCATCAAAAACGTCCCCACCGATCATTGGAAGGTGGCGCTAAGAGGCACTTCGGAAGCGCTACAGTCGCAAATTTTCGGGAACCTTTCACAGAGGGCTGGGCAGATGCTGCGGGAGGATATGGAGACGTCGGGACCCATGAAGGTCCAGGACGTGCGAACGCAACAAGACGCCATACTGGCCACCGCACAAAAACTGGCAGATGCCGGCAAACTTAATCTTTCAAAAAAACAAGATGAGTATGTTTGAGGGGCTCAAAGCGAAAAACCCCCGCTTAATAGCAGGGGTTGAAGGAAACTGAGTCAACTCAGGAAACCTTACTTCTTGGCAGCTTCCCATACGCCGTTAGCTTTTTTGCAAGCTTCTTCACTCTTGGCTTTTACGGGTTCTTTGTTTTGGCAAGCTGCAGCTTCGCCT
>JAKQGS010000051.1 GCA_029556045.1 Pseudomonadota bacterium
TGCGCAGCAAAGGTAATTCCCTTGAAAACCTGCGGGGATCCCGTTTGTCGGCAGAAGCCAAGTTGGTATTTGCCGCTCCGATCGGCAACATGGAAGCCGGGGGTGGTATGTTGGCTTCCAATACGACCTATCAGCGCATGCTGGATAATGCGGATTTTTTGGGTAGCGGCTACTACTATACGCTGGGATTGAACTACTTTTTCTCGTCGCGGGTGTCGTTTTTTGTCAACGGCAAGTCCATACGGGAAAATCATGTGCGCAATGGCGGCAACAGCAGCGTAGAAAATATCAGAACCGAAACCAATGGATTCGGCATGGGATTCAGCTTCTGGCTTTAATACGTGTGTAATCAGGATTTTTAGAGGGAATCACTTTTTTTCCGATATTCGGCCATCCTCCTCACCGGGGGATGGCCGAACGCTTTTGCAGTCGATGTGATGCAGCGGTCCGGGGGCTTGGGCCCCTTGGGTACTATGGTTTTGGGAGAAATCAATGGTTACAACAGGTTGAAAAATCCGTATTGACCCATGGCGTGAATGGCGGTTTATTATTGGGATCATTCCACAATATTTTGATACGCGAGACAGGAGTACGCCATGGGACAAAAACTTTTGCTTATGGGTCTGATCTGGGCTGTAACCGCCTGCGGACCGTTTTACATCAACGAAGATACCGATGAACGAGACATGGAAGCATCAAAAGGGACCATATCCCTTCGGGATGGTCAGGAAGACGACCGCGCTGTGAGTCGCAAGAATAAATGTGACCATAGCAAGGAGACCGGATGTCTGGTAGGGCAGATCGTGGTGGCACCCTCGGTTTATGTGGAGGGGATTGAGTACTTTGACGTTAGTACCCTGGGTCAAATCTTTCCGCAGTTGATTCAGGTCAAGGATCAGGAGGGGAACCTGCTGCCTGCCGGTGAGTATACGGTTTCCGTCGATCCAGGGCTCAGTAATGATAAATTCTTGCGGGATTTTGCCCTTTATATGAAGGGAGATCGCGTGGAGCAGATCAAGATCGGCACGGACGGACGTTTTAAACTGAATTATTTGGAAGAGGGTACCTATGACATTCGGGTACAAAAACGCTTCACCATCACGGTAACCCCCAAAAATCCGACAGAGACCCTTGCGCAAAAAAACTTTTGCATGACCCTATACTCCGAAGCCATTGGATTGGAGATCAATGCCAATGAGATGGCCCTGAAGGGGTTTGATGACTATAAAATGCAGCTGATGGATCTGCAGTGTGAGGAGAAGGTGCCGGGCAGTGTTCTCACACTCTAAATAGATAGAAGTCGTCTAATATCCCTTCACCTGGGATGCGGTAAAGAGGTTCCGCAGCAGACTACTGCTGCCGATGCGAAATCTGTAGGGATCGATCCCGGAATCAGTCCGGGGAGATCCCGCCGCCAGCCAGAATGAAACCGCTTCCATCAGGTTGCTGATGCCCCCCGCCGGTTTGATGCCCAGTTTACCACCGACCTCCGCCATCATAATCTTGATATCCGCCAGGGTCGCGCCGACGGCCACGCCGGTACCCGGTTTGGCAAATCCTGTGGAGGTTTTGACGAAACGTCGCTGTAATAGGGCCGGTGATTGTGCGCTGTGGGCTGCCAGCAAGCTGTCGAGAACCAAACGGCAGGCCATCGATTTTTCTGTGGCGCTCAGATAAGCGGTTTCAATGATAACCTTCAAAACATGGTCGCCACAGATTTTGGAAATTGCCCGAATATCGTCTCTGACTTTTTCAATGGAGCCTGCCTTGAAGTCTTTCACCCGCATCACCATATCGATCTCATCAGTCCCATCCATGAGCGCTTTTTGGGTTTCCACCACCTTTTGGGAGGTGGATGCCTGATCACCATCAGGAAACCCTACCACCGTCACGATGCGGGGTTTATGGGATTGCTGGCGGATCAGATCAACGGCATAACTGACCCATTCCGGACGAATGCAGACCGCAAAAGCCTGCCATTGGCTGGCTTCCCGGACCAGATGCTGTATAGCATCCTTTTGCTCCGCAGGGGAAACGCCCTCCTGACTGGTCTTTAAAAAAGTGTGGTCAATGACCGCCGCGATGTCCTCGCGCGTGGGAATCAATTCATCGGTCATGGCAGCACTCCCGCAAAGAGGGTTTGGAAGTTTGACCATACCTGCTGTTCAGCCTGGGCTAAGGTCCAATGACGCAACTCCGCCAAATATTGCACGGTTCCCGCGACGTTGGCCGGTTCATTGATTTCGCCCCGTTGGGGTGGCAGATAAGGTGCGTCGGTTTCCGTCAAAATTTTTTCCGGGGGAAGCTCCTGCAGCATTTTGGTGAAGGACTGGTTGACGCGGGCATTGGCAGGAATGGAAAACCACCACCCATCCCGCTGGGCGGCTTCTACTGCCATTTTGGATTTGCCGCCAAAACAATGGAAGTCCACTTTTTTGGCCCCATGGTGACGGAGGATTTCCATCGCCCGGGCCTCCCGCTTGCGGGTGTGTATGATCAGAGGAAGATCGTGATCCATGGCCACTTCTATCAGCGATATAAACACCCGCTCCTGTTCCGCAAAGGTGTCCTCTCCCACCCAGTGCCCATCCAGACCGCATTCTCCAATGGCGGCAAGGCGACCAGAGCGCGCCATCTCACGGATAAACGCGATTTCTTGATCCACATCAAATTTTGCCACCGGAAAAGGGAGATCAGCCACCAGATGGTTGACGGCATCGATGGGATAAACGCCCAATGCAGGCAGAATCTGGGGATAGGAGACCGCAAGATCGAGAACCTTTCGGTTGGATTCAGGATTCAAACCGTTGACAATCATGTAACCCACCCCGGCCTTAACCGCCCTTTGAATGACGTCCGGCACGGTTCCGGTGAATTTTTCATGGGTTAAATGGGTGTGGACATCGACATACATAGAGGTGTTTATATCCTGTGGGTTGTTTTTTGGTGAATTTAGCGAAAACGCCATCATTTATCCATACCGGATTCAATGAATCCCACGGTATGGATAGAAGTGACCGAATGCCCCAATTATTTCTTAAGGGTGATCCAAGTGGGGCTTACGGCGAAGGATCAAGGCAAGCAAGGGGCTGGCCATCAGTAGCCAGAGCAACCAGGAGTTGCCGCTGCGCGCGCTGGTTAGGGTGCCACAGAATGTGCTACCACCGCCGCTTTTGGAGCGGGTGGTGGGGGTTTTTGTAATGGTGGTGCCTGCCT
>JAKQGS010000063.1 GCA_029556045.1 Pseudomonadota bacterium
CAGGCGGCCATGGGTCGCTGCGTTACCACCATCTACCAAATTAAGAGCGGATCATGAGCAAAGCCCAAAAAGCCACCTACGAAAATCTGATCGCCGACAGTTATCACACCCAGGACCTGCTGCCCCCGCTCTGGCAGGTGATCTACCAGGAAGCCATCCGCGCCAATCACATCATTTTTCATGCGGAGGATGTCATTCGTTTCAACGAAGAAACCTCACGCACCTATGACAGCCTGACCCTGGATCGACCAACTCCCCGCCATATCCGCGATTCAGCCTACGCCCTGTTCACTGCCCAGAGTCTGGCGGATATGCGCCGCATCATTGCCAGCCTGGATTGGCCTTCTCGTCGCATGATCTTTAAGATCTACCTCAATCTGATCATGCAGCTGAGAAAAGATATTAAGGCCGGATTAAACTGACAAAAAAATCTGTTTTTTGATCCTATTTAAATCGACGTCCTCACGCTGGGGCCCGTCAAAGTGATATCATTGAAATTATTTTTGGTTTCATGATGATTATTTTTGACGCCAAAGGAACACCCCATGAGTGTCGCCATCCGTGTTGGTTCTGTGGTCTTAAATCGCCTGATGCAGTTTGGTCGCAGTATGAATCCCCTGCAGCGGGATTTTCGCAGCGAGGCCTTTTTCCTCGCCATCTTGGGCTTTACCACATTCTATTTTACCGCGCTGTTTTCCTATAATCCCTTTGACCCTTCGCCGTTTTCCGCCACGTTTCCACCCCAGACATCTGCCAATCTTGCGGGCGAGCTGGGATCCATTCTGGCATCCTATGCAATCTTTTACTGGGGTTTAGGGGCCGCTCTGATTCCGATTCCCTTTGTGGTGATGATGGCCCTGCTGGCCTTCGACCATCCCAAACCCTTTGGCCTGTCTCGTTTTGTGGGGTGGCTCTGCGGGTTTGCGGTGTCTCTTTTTCTTTTGCAGCAATATGTGAAGACATTCCAGATTTACCGTCTTGAGGTTCCCGCTGCCGGGTATTGGGGAACCGCTCTGAGTGCCTATCTGATCCAGACGTTTGGCAAAGTTGGTCAGATGATTATCATGGCCACGCTGCTCTTGATGTCGGTGGTGCTGACCAGCCGTCAAAAGGTGTTTGTCCCCCTGTTTCGCAAAACGATCACACGTCACCAAAAGCCTGAGAGCGAGATCACCACCCCCCCTGTGGTCCGGACTTCCTGGTGGAGCCGGTTTAAGCGCAAAACACCTCCTGCACCCCTGCAAGACCCCATGGTTCATCTGGAGCACTCATTAAACGAAGAAACCGCCCGCCTTCGCCAGGATCTGGTGGTCAGAGAACCGGTCGCTGCCATGCCATCGATGGCTGAACCTACCGTGGCTCTTGATCCTCAGCCGATGCGAGAGCCGATCGCCGTAATGACCAAAACCACGACAAAACAGATCGAAGAAAAGATCCCATCCATCAATCGCGACACCGACGGTGACGAAGAAAAAATTGTACGGCTTCCCTATGCGCCGCCGTCGGCCAATATTTTTCGGGCGTCCGCAGCCGCTGGTCAGATCACCGAATCCCAGCGGCGGGAATTTGAACGAACTGCCGCCGCCCTTGAATCCGCCTTCAAGGACTTTGGCATCAATGGCAAAGTGGTGGCGGTGCAGCCAGGACCGGTGGTGACCGTATTTGAATTTGAAGCGGATGCCGGCACCAAACTGGCCAAGATCACCGGGCTGCTGGATGATATTGCGCTCGCCATGCGGGTGGATTCCATCTTTATTCATCCGGTGAGCGGCAAACGGGCGGTGGGGATTCAAGTGCCCAACTCCCAGAGGGAGATGGTGTTTTTGGGTGACATCCTCAATGCACGGGAATTCAAGGACTCGCTGGCCCCGCTGACCTTTGCCATGGGTAAGTCCCTGCAGGGGGATCCGGTGTGTGCGGACCTTGCCACCATGCCCCACCTTCTGATGGCGGGTCAAACCGGCTCCGGTAAGTCGGTGGCCATTAACTCCCTGCTATGCAGCGTCATCATGAAAGCCTCACCGGACGAAGTGCGTATGATCCTGGTGGATCCGAAGATTCTGGAGTTAAAGATCTACGAAGGGATTCCCCATCTATTGATGCCGGTGATCACAGAAGCCTCCCGCGCATCGCTGGCCCTGAAATGGGCCTGCCAGGAGATGGATCGACGCTACCGCCTGATGGAGATGGCCAAAGTCCGACATATCGCTGGCTTTAACAAATATTGGGATCAAGCCTCTGAATCGGAAAAACGCGACCTCTCTCTGATGTCCGGTGAACAGAATCTCGGACGCCTGTCGTTTATCCTAATCGTTATCGATGAATTGGCAGACCTGATGCTCACTGCTCCGAAGGATGTGGAAAACTCCATCCAGCGTCTGGCCCAGAAAGCCCGTGCCAGCGGCATTCACCTGGTGCTGGCCACCCAGCGGCCGTCGGTGGATGTGATCACCGGCGTCATCAAGGCCAACCTCCCTTGCCGTATCGCCTTCAAAGTATTCTCCCGCGTCGATAGCCGCACGATCCTGGATTGTATGGGGGCCGAACGACTGCTTGGCAAAGGGGACATGCTTTACCTGCGGCCTGGCTCCTCCAAACTTGAACGTATTCAAGGCACCTATATCGAAGATGCCGAGGTCAATACGCTGGTGGATGCCATCAAGGGTCAATACCACACCGAATACGACGATCAAGCCATCGCGTGGATCGACTCCGAGGTGAAACGAGGGCAGGGTGGTGACGACTCCGGTATGGAGAGTGTCCCCGATGGGGATGATCCCAAATGGGATGAAGCCCTGGCCATTGCCCAGCGGCAGGGATTTATCAGCGCGTCCTTTTTGCAACGCAGTCTTAAAATTGGTTACAACCGCGCCGCCCGCATGGTGGAGCAGATGGAGGCCAAAGGACTGGTGGGGGGAGCCGATGGGGCCAAGCCACGGAAGTGGTTGGGTGGCAGCCTATAAACTTTTGGTCAATCGTTCGTTGAAAAGTGCTTCCAATTGCCGCCCCATGCGATCGAGTGAAAATAGAT
>JAKQGS010000069.1 GCA_029556045.1 Pseudomonadota bacterium
GGCGGTAGCGGTGCCGTCCGATCGGCGGGCAGGGACCACCGTAATCAGCTCTGTGCCCTCGGGACGGCCCGAGGTATTTACCGCCGAGTCTCTTTAACGAAGATAGTTCAGTTTGGCTAATGGTAAGGCAATCAAGCCTGAGGGATGCGGTTTCCGCCAATCCCACCTCCTCTGCGGCGTAGCCATGAAACATGTCCTCACGCGACAACTGCTGCGTCATCCCCCGTCATCTCCATCATCAATAACGATGTCGCTTCCCATCCTCCCAGTTTGGGGTGTTAGTGCAGGGGCATGTCATCAGCCCAACCCTGCACAACTCCGCAATACGTTCGCCGGCGTCCCGAGCTCACCCCCTGCTATCAGATCCTGCAAGGTCACCTTAATACGTTCATGGCTGAACGCCAGGCTGAGAACAGGCCTCTGCCGGATTATGTGGTGGCGGAGTTTGAGGCCTATCTGCGCTGTGGCATCCTGGCTCATGGATTCATACGGCTTCAATGCAGAGACTGTAAGAAAGAACATTTGGTGGCATTTTCCTGCAAAAAACGGGGTTTTTGCCCCTCATGCTGCGCCAAACGTATGGCCGAGGCCGCAGCTCACCTGGAGGAGCATGTCCTGCCCAGAGTTCCTTACCGGCAGTTTGTTGTGAGTTTTCCCATTCCGCTTCGGTATTGGTTGCAGACCAACAAAAAACTCTTCTGCAAGGTTCACGGCCTTGTCATCACTGAGCTTCATCGGTATTACCGTGACAAAGCGACAGGACTTGGTATCAAAGACCCGACCCCTGGAAGCATCGCCTTTACCCAGCGCTGGGGATCGGCCCTCAATCTGACCCCCCACCTTCATGTCCTTTGTCCCGATGGGGTTTATACCAGAGTCAAGGGGTTGGCGCGGTTTTGCAATATCGATCCTATAACCGATCAAGAGGTTGCCACCCTGGTGGAGCGAATCGCCTTAAGGGTGATGGGGTATTTGCAAAAGAAAGGATACCTCGACAAGGAAGGAGACATCGTTGCAAATCCACTGGTGGACGAACTCTTCCAAGATAGCGAAACCCTCAGCCTTGCCACATCCTGCTCGATTGCCGGCAAAATCGCCTTCGGCCCTAACGCGGGGAAATATGTGACCCGGATTGGCTCGGGGTTCGGGTACTGGGAAGAAATCCCGCTGGCCAAAGGTTCCCGCTGTTACAGCATCTACGGGTTTTCCCTCCATGCCAATACCGCCGTCGCCACCTTGCAAAGGGATCGCTTGGCCAAGCTGATTGAATACATCGCCCGGGGGCCGCTTTCCAACGAACGATTGGAGATCACCGACGACGGCAAGGTTAAACTCCGGCTTAAGTCCCAGTGGGCTGATGGCACCACGCACCTGCTCTTTACCCCCAGCGAGTTCATTGAAAAACTCGCTGCCCTTATCCCGCCCCCACGGTCCCACCTCGTGCGCTGGGGTGGGGTATTTGCTCCCAACAGCCGCTATCGCAAAGAGATCACCCTGAGGCCGGAGATTAAAAAAGGATTCCAGTTTGCGGAGGAGAGTGAAGGAGGAGGGAAAACTTATAAAAATCGCACCTGGTCGAAAATGCTGGCCCGGGTCTTTAAAATCGACGTTATGGTCTGCCCGGACTGCGGAGGCACAATGCGAGCCCTCTGTTCGGTAAAAGATCCGTTCTCCTTACGGCGCTACCTCCAGCATTTCAATATAGCCTATGATCCACCGCCCCGGGCGCCGCCCCGTTGGACCCAGGAGTCGTTTGACTTCGAACAGCCTCAAGCCCATGAACACGAGCCGGTTATTCACTTGGATTGACAAGCGGTGGCCGGACCTTGCTGTCTGGTTGGTTGATAATCTAATGTAAATATTGGAAAAAGATACAAAATGTCGGGGGTCAAAGGAATCTCAGGCGGAGGTTTGCCGATCGGTGGTGGTTTCTAGAGGAAATGAAGGGTTGGGGATTGGGAAGGTGGGGTAGGGTTATTAAAAAAAAGAG
>JAKQGS010000105.1 GCA_029556045.1 Pseudomonadota bacterium
GATCTAACCCTGATGGGGCGGGAGCGGGATGTCAACATCTGGGTGCGGGATCAGAGCCCTGACTGGCGCTTGGGTCTCCGGATGGCCAATCTTGATCTTTCGATACTGTTGGGCTATCAGCTCAACCGCAACTGGCGGGGACGGCTTGCCATGATTACCTGCCTGAAAGATCCGGAAGAAAGCGACAAGGCCCAACACTTCCTACAGTCCCTGCAACGGGACGCTCGACTGCCGGTGCGAACGGAAATTATGGTCAAGGAATGTGATTTCGTGGATGCGCTTCCCAGCGTCCCGAAAGCGGATCTCAACATCTTTGGCCTGGACGAAAAATTCGACCTTCAAAAGCTGCATCAGTATAAACAACTGACGGCGGCATCCTGCCTCTTTGTTATGGATTCCGGCGAAGAATCCGCGCTTGCTTGAGGCATCTCCTCCTTCATTCTGCCCCTGAGCAGAACGAAGAGTAAGAGTCTCTATGCGAAGCAGATCCTTCACTTCGTTCTGGACGACGCGGTGGCGTTCGGGATGATGGCTCGGCCTCAGCTGGCTTTGGCGGGCTTACGATGCGACAGCAGGTATTCGGTATATCCATTCAGGGCTTTGGGGGTAAAGAGTCCCCGTAAACACGCAGGAACACTACCCTGGGAATCCCCAAACAGACGGGCCCGCATGGGAGTATCCCATCGACTGGTCTGTTCTACCGCCAAAAGATGATCTTCCTCGATGGAACGATCTGCCAGTTTAAAGGGTTGCCCGGCACGGTAGGCAGCATTCATGCGATCATGCAATGATATGGCTCGGTCATACACAGGGCTGTCACCGCTATCCACAGCTCTTTTGACATAGACAAAACCCAGTTTGTCTTCACCTGATTTTATCAGAGCCAATCCAAGGTTATAGTTCACGATGGCGGACAATTCGGAATTTTTCTTGGGGATCGACTGCAGGGTTTTTTTATAGAGCTGAATCCCCTCTTGCTTGGCACCGGTTCGGGTACGCCCCACCGCCATATTGTTCATGAATGCAACCACATCCTCGACGCCGCTGATCTGTTCCATAAGGCCCCTGGCTTTGTCCACATGACCTTCCATGACATTGTATTTGGCTTCTGCCGTCATGACTCCAGGATTCAATTGGTCCTGGGATTTAGCTTCATCGATCGTGGCGCCCGCTTCACTGACCAACCCTGTTTCCATCTTGATTTCCGCCAGTTCGCACAGGCGCTCAAGGTTTTTCGGCGATAGATTGCTGGCTTTTTCCATCAAAGCCAGAGCTGCTTTATAGTCCCGCAATTTCATCAGGCAGCGAGCCAGCATGGCAATGACATCCACATTATCGCCATCCGATTCCCTCACCGCATTGATTAAATGGGTGAGAGCTTCTTCGTAACGTTGGTTTTGATAAGCAAACATGCCACTGACGTAGTGGGCACGGGATCGGGGCACATCCTCCATTTTCAGGAAACGATCCCGCAGGGATCGGGCAGTGGCCACTTCTCCATTTTGCAGAGCTTGCACGATCCGTCGTTCCATGCTTTTGATTTCGGTAGGCTCTCGATGCTGCTGAATGGTCCAGGCAATTGCCATGGCCAGCTGCTTGGTGGTGACGGGTTTCTTCAGAATATGGGAGGCACCCATCTCCTTCAACAATTGAATATCAGCCCGTATCAATTGGCTGTTCAGGATGATGATTGGCACATTGCGAAAGCCATGGGCGCGCACCCGCTGAATGAAATACGGTCCGGTCAGGGCGGGCAGTTGCCACTCCTGAATAATCAGGTGTGGTTCAGGGTTTTGACTCAAATGCTGCCACGCCTGCTCACCGTCGTTAAAGGTGGATACTTCGCTGACGCCTATTTTCCACAAGACTTCTTTGGCCACTTGCAGTTGCTGGTCATCGTGGTCGATGATCACCGCCGTGCTGATACTGTGTTTCGTGGCAAAGGAGCCATCCCCTTCCCCGGAGCTTCCCAGGTACAGGGCTTGAAGTTGAGCTGCCCGATCGGCAATATGATGACTAAAAAATTGCGCCTGATTGATCACGATACGTCCCTGGCTTTTACTGCCGGATTTAAACAGGGCTTCCGCAAGGTTCAAAGCCAGGTTTTGGTCTTCATAAAAGCGATTCCACAGGCTTTGCTCCAGGTTGATCAACTCATCCCACACCTTGAATTCATTGAGGTACTCACGAAAGTATTCCGCCGCAATATAGGCCTCTCCCTCCGTCAGGGTCTCGATGCGGTCCAATAAGGTTTTGATTTCACGCGATACGTTTTTGATCTGAAAGTCTGCTTCATGCCAACTCAGCAGTCCCAGTTCAAAGGCTTTGGGCAGACATTGGGTCTGCTTGCGGGAGAGGAAAAGACTCACCCTCACATGATGAAGGGTCGGTAAATTAGTCAACCTTTCCAAAAGCACCAGGGAATTGATCTTGGCATGCTCATGCAGGGGTGTCATCACCCAATCCACCAGGAATGGGTCATCCCCCAAAGCATGCAATAGCTGCTCATGTCCCGCAAAAACTTCAATGGATTGAAATCCAGCCCGTGTTGCCACCGCCTTGATGGCTTCCACCACGTTCGCGCGTCCATCCACGATGCCGATGCGCACCGTACGCCGGAAGATTTTTTCGGCGGTTTCTCCCATTATTCCGAAATCTCCAGGGTGTCATACTGCTTGAGAAAATCCACCAGATCCCAATCTGCACCAGCGGTTTCATCCATCAATGCGATGCCGATGCGTTCCATATCCTGCAATTGGTCAATTTTTTGAATATCAGGATTGGCGGCCACCCACTGCACCCTAAACCGTAGGCAGGTTTGGGCCTCATCATCAAAGGTAATCCATACAAAGTCACCGGGACGTGGGCCCGGCTCAATCAGCATTCCCATGCCCTTGCTGCTGACGTCGATAAACATGGCTTCCATGATGTTGCCGTGTTGATCGGAAATAGTGCACGGTATGTACCCCGTCACCTCATAGCGGGTAAACTGGCGTTTCTCCCGCGGATTAATCGTGGCCGATGCGGTTGTGCTCACGGGGTCCCCCCTCAATCTGGTCCTTCCGGTTTATCGGCAGTGGAGGGAGATTCTTAACCCGCGATAAAAAAATAAAATCCCCGTGATATTTCACAGGGATACGACATTTTTACGGGGTGATTTTTTTAATGAGCGGGTTTTTCTCCGTTTTTGTTCTCATCCGGTGCTGGAAGCTTACCATTTTGTAAGAGAACCCAATTCTTAATCTGATGATCCAGAACATCCAGTGGCAGTGGGCCGTTTTTCAGCACCTGGTCATGAAACCGACGCACATCAAACTTTTCCCCCAGTTCCTTTTGGGCATATTCCCGCAGCATAACCAGATGATTTTTTCCGATCATGTATGCAGTCGCTTGACCCGGCATCACGATATAGCGTTCAATTTCCTTCACCGCCTCACCACGACCACTGGGGGACTGCGTCACCATGTAATCGATGGCCCGCTCGCGGCTCCACTTTTTGGCGTGGATTCCAGTGTCCACCACCAGACGCACTGCCCGCATCAGCTCCATGGAGAGACGACCAAAGTCGGAGTAGGGATCCTTGTATAGCCCGATTTCCTTGCCCAGCCGCTCGCTGTAAAGACCCCAGCCTTCCGAATAAGCGGTATAGTCGCTAAACCGGCGAAACTTAGGCAATCCCTCCAGCCTTTGCGCGATGGAGATTTGCATGTGATGTCCAGGGACCGCCTCGTGATAGGCCAATGCCTCGATTTCATAACGTGGGACCTGTTTGAGATCAAATAAGTTCACGTAATAGATGCCCGGCCGTGATCCATCCAGTGCGGGAGCTTCATAAAAAGCAATTCCCGCAGATTTTTCGCGAAAGGCCTCCACCGGCCGCACTTCCAGGTCATCCTGCGGTAAAATCCCAAACAACCGGGGCAAATCAGCCTTCATTTGCCCAATGATCCCCTGCGCCTCTTTCATATAAGCCGCACGCCCCTTGAGGTCGTTGCTGTAATAAAATTGCGGCGATTTTCGCATATGATCAAAGAAACCTAATAATGACCCCTTAAAACCCACCTGTTTTTGAATAGCGGCCATCTCCCCATGGATGCGTTTGACTTCCGCCAGTCCCAGCTGATGGATGTCTTCCGGGGTCATTTTGGTGGTGGTGATCCGCTGCAGTCTTTGCCGGTAATAGGCCTCCCCATCCGGAAGAGTCCAGGCACCCACTTGGGTGGGGGCTTTCTTGTGAAGTTTTTTCATATAGGAGATCAGATTGCGGTACGCAGGCCCCACGTCATCCCGCAAGGCGGTGTTGGCAGCGTCTGTCAGACGTTTTTTATCCGCTTCATTTGCGCCTTTCAGCGCCGCAACCTTGCGGGAAAAGTCCGCCAGGAGAAGACTCTCCCCCTTGCCTCCAAAGGGTCGACCCTTGATGATGTTTTCGCAATCCTGAATCACCTTGTCGAACACAAACCGCGGTGGAATGACACCAGCCTTTTCCTGCTCTTGCATGCGGGTCATGGTCTGTTGCATTTGCACAGAAAAAGCCTTGAGCCGGGCAACATAGGCGTCCGCATCGGATACTTGATCCACCCGGTGCACGTTCATCATAAACACCGGAAACTCCGCGTGCTCCCCGAACATCTGATTCACGGGGAATCCGTGGTTGCGAAAAGCATACCCGTCAACAGCCCATTGGTTTTTACGCTTGTACAGCTCATAACTCAGGCGGGCCTGCTCGTCCAATAGGTCGAATTTAAAGGTTTCCAGAGTTTTCAGGCGCTCCTGGGCCAGCACCAGCTGTTGCTGTCGAAATGCCTCTGACTCGTCGTCCAGCTTGTCATAACCGTCCTTCAGGCCAAGACGGCTGGCCCACTGGGGTGAACGGGCCACATCCGCATCAAACTGCTCGTCCAACCATTGGTTCAAACGAGCGGTTTCTTCGGCAGCTTGCGACACCACCGGTTCAGGGGTGGTGGTGCAGGCGGCCAGAATCCATAACAGCAAAAATGCAGCGTTAAATTTAAACTTCATCCAGGTCTTCTCCTATTTACCGCTGGCGCCTTTTTTGGCTGGAGCTATTGACGGAGCGGCTTTCGCTTCATCCTTGAGCTCCAGATCCTTTTTGGGGGCTTCCTTGTCTTTGGCGACAACGCCTTTGTCCGCATCTCCAGCTGTCAGGCCGTACATCTTGCGCATTTCCCGCTCAATTTCCGAGAACATCGCCGGATTGGCCGCCAGGAAGTCCTTGGCATTCTCACGCCCTTGCCCCAAGCGTTGTTCCTTGTAGGAGAACCACGCACCGGTTTTGGACACCACCTCTTTGGTGCATGCCATATCCAGAACATCCCCGATTTTGGAAATGCCGGCGCCAAACATGATATCGAACTCAGCTTCCCGGAAGGGGGCGGCCACTTTGTTCTTCACCACCTTGACCCGCACGCGGTTGCCCACCACTTCCTCGCCCTGCTTGATGGAGCCGATACGGCGGATATCCAGACGGACGGACGAGTAGAACTTCAGAGCGTTACCACCGGTGGTGGTCTCAGGGTTGCCAAACATCACGCCGATTTTCATTCGGATCTGGTTGATAAAAATAACCGTGCACTTGGAGCGGGCCACCGAAGCGGTCAGCTTGCGCAGCGCCTGTGACATCAGACGAGCCTGCAAACCCACGTGGGTGTCCCCCATTTCCCCTTCAATCTCAGCTTTGGGCGTCAAGGCCGCCACGGAGTCTACAATCACCAGATCCACGGCGTCGCTGCGCACCAGGGTATCCACAATTTCCAGGGCCTGCTCGCCGGTGTCCGGTTGCGACACCAGCAGTTCATCCAGATTGACGCCGATTTTTCTGGCATAACTGGTATCCAGAGCATGCTCGGCGTCCACAAAAGCCGCCACGCCGCCCATCTTTTGGGCTTCCGAGACGATATTCAGGGTCAGGGTGGTCTTGCCGCTGGACTCAGGACCGTAGATTTCAACGATCCGACCGCGGGGTACGCCGCCTACGCCCAGCGCCACATCCAACGACAGTGCGCCGGTGGGAATCACCTGAATGGCTTCCAGCGGCTGATCGCCCTTGCCCAGGCGCATGATGGCTCCCTTGCCAAACTGCTTTTCAATCGCACCCACCGCTGCATCGATCGCCTTCAACTTGTCTTTTGCATTTTCCATCATAACCTTTGACTCCTCTGATCAAAAAATAAGCGTCTATCCAAAACCTATATCGCCGCTATCGCACGGGAGGCGATCGCTTGGTCAATTCATCCAGGCACAGCATGGTCCCTCCCGCCACCGCCAGGGGGAGCAAAAAAAGCTGCAGCACGGGGATGGTCAACCACAGCCCAAATCCCAGCACCGCCCAAAAATCCCCGCGCACAAAGCGCCAGCGTTGCTGCAGGGTCCACCCCCGCCGCTGCAGGGGATAATCGTAAAATTCCCATCCAATAAAAAAGGCTGCTATGAAGAATGACAGTACATTGATGCCCGGAATAAACAACAACAAGATGCTAACCCCGGCGATCATGACGACTTTCTTAAGCTCCTCCGGAATGAGGCGAAGGGATGCCCAAAATCCCATTTCCTGGCAACTCCCCGTGAGATCCTTCTCCACCTTGCCGGAAATCCATTCATAAAGTGGTGCTGCCAGGACGTTCACCATAAGCAGACAGAGCAACAGCGACAGTCCCAACAGACCGAGATACACCAAAGCCTTGGCCACGAGGTAGACCGGTAACAGGATCCATGAATCCGGACGGTCAAAAAGAATGCGTGCCATCCAGACGTCCTGGTACTGCACAAAAAATGTCCACCCTACGCCCAATGCCGCAAAGCCCAGGACCCAGGGCACACCCAGAGCCAAAAACGCTCCCGGATGACGACGTAGCCACGATACGCCGGCTAAAAACGTCTTAACACCACGAAAAAACTCAGAAAATGGGTTCATTCACACCCCTGCATGATAGCGCTTCTCCTAGCTTCGGATAACTGGGCGGCATCTTATCGCGATCACCCATCTTTTGCCATATCTCTAAAAATCATCCGCCCGTAGTCGTTGATTCCCATCAAGGAGATGAAGCCTCCCGCCGATAGCAATCCCAGAATGTTTCACACACGCGGACCGGTAAATGAAACCCACTCGCATCAAACATTGTTGGCTGCGGAACATCATCTGCCTGCTCTTATTGCAGGCCCACCCCAGCCACGCCGCCAAACTACCCTGGCCTGAGGCGGTGATCATGCCCCCCATCACGCCGGGACTGGACAGCGACTTTGCCCGCCGTCACCAGAAGGTCCTACAGAGCGCCGTCGCACGCCTGCAGAGAGATTGGCTGCAACAACCGCAGTCCTTGCGGCAATACGCCACACAGCAAGG
>JAKQGS010000110.1 GCA_029556045.1 Pseudomonadota bacterium
CATCAAAACTGCCAGAGGATTGGCAGATCCTGTTTCCATACGTCATGGAAACCCTGAACAAAACTTTCGAAGTGGCCAATGCCAACCAAGCGGACCGCGAGCAGATCAATCGGGAAATCAAACAGGCATTTCCGGATCTTAACCTGCAGTTTCAAAACAAAGACCTTAAATTCAGTTACATATCCCGCAAGGACTTCGGCCCCTACCCTCTGCTGATGATGCACTTTTTGTATCAGGATGAAGTGTATCTCTTGGGTGTTCTAAAGTTTTCCGGCCCACTTTTTCCCGCCACAACCATGGTTTCAGCACCGGGGAAAATGGGATTAACCTTTCACGCCTTCAACGCCAGTTATGACGGTAAAGTTTTGCCGGTCGATGCCCATGAATTGGACACCCGAACGGAGATCACAGTGCTGGCGACCGATCACCTCCATCCCTTTCAAGTCTTTCTACTCGGACGCAGTTCTCCCCAGGAGCTGGCGGCGATCTACGAAACAGCCTTCTATTGAACCACCCCATCTGCCTAAGCATGCAGCACACGGTGGTGAACAACCGCAAACTGTCGAGAATACTGACAATATGCCCGCGAAAAAATAGGACGATTCGCGAAAACTAGCCGCCAAAATGATTGCTAAAAAATTTATTCTTAGATATTTTAAAAACCTGACTGACATTTGGAGACTGAGCTAAACTATGATAAACGCAAATCTTTTCGGTCGTTCCCTCCTATTTCTCTTCGCAATCATCACCCTCAGCAACCAAGGCCTCGCGCAAAACAGCTTCGGCAAGAGCAAATACCGTCTTTGTGAGCAATGCCACGGTGCGAATGGAGAAGGCCAAAAGAATATCGCAGCCCCCGCTATCGCAGGTCTTCCCGCTTGGTATGTGGAAGCGCAGATCAAAAAATTTCAGGAGGGTGCTCGTGGATTGCATCCCAAAGATGCACCCGGCATGCGGATGCGCCCCATGGCCCGGACACTGAAGACCGCAGATGAAATCAAAGCGGTCGCCACTTACGTTGCATCGCTGCCCACGCAGAAGGCTCCTCAGGTCGTCCTCGGGAACCCGGATGCCGGAAAAAAACAGTATGAGGTCTGTGTCGCCTGTCACGGTGCCAGCGGTGAGGGCAACCAGGCCCTCAATGCTCCCCCACTGACCCACAGCAGCGATTGGTACCTGTTGACTCAGCTCAAGAACTTTAAAGCGGGCCTACGGGGAGCCGACGCTGCCAGCGACGCCTCCGGCGCCTCAATGCGAGGTATGGCCAATATCCTCGATGAGAATGCTGCCATCAATGTCGTTGATTACATCTACAATTTGCCATCGCAAAAGAAATAGAGAGGGAGCTCCATGAATCTACCTGAAGATCCGGATCAGTATGCGAAAGCTTGGTTTTTCATCACTCTTGTGGGCGCCATCCTGTATTTCGCCGCAAGTTATTTCGTGACTCACGTCTTGGGGGCATAACTAGTTATGATGGAACTTATGATTACCGCGGCATCCAGTTATGCCAAAGACGTCGACTTCCTGATCCTACTGATTACGGTCCTGGCTGGATTTTGGTTCCTGCTGGCACAGGGGGTGCTTTTTTACTGCATTTTCCGTTTCAGCCGGAAAAAGAATCCCAAAGCGGCCTATATCACCGGAGAGAAAAAAGAAGAGAAAAAGTGGATTTCCATTCCCCATATGGCCATTCTTTTGTGCGATGTCGTCATCGTATTTTTCGCCATTCAAACATGGACCACCATCAAGATGACCCTGCCGCCCGCGGACGAGACCATCCGGGTAATCGGTCATCAATGGTCCTGGCGTTTTGTGCATCCAGGCCTCGATAAACAACTGGGGACCGAAGATGATATTGAGACCGTCGACGAGCTGCGCCTGAAAGAAGGCAAAGTTTACCACTACAAACTGGAAGCAGCGGATGTGTTGCACAGTTTTTCCATCCCCGTGTTCCGTCTTAAGCAGGATGCTGTTCCTGGCCGTGTGATCACCGGCTGGTTCAAACCGACAAAAACCGGGGTATTTGACCTGCAGTGCGCCGAAATGTGCGGCATTGGCCACGGTATTATGGGGGCCAGGATTCACATCGAGACGGAAGAACAGCACAATGCCTGGCTTCAGACCAAAGCCGGCACCGTAAGCCAAGCAGCCTTATAAATTTTTATTAATCTCGTATGATTTGGAACTTTCTTAAAATAGGTAACGCGCAATGACAGCAGCAGCACACCACGACCATCATGAAATGAGCTTTTGGGAGAAGTATATTTTCCCGCTCGATCATAAGATCATCGGCATGCAGTATCTTTTTACCGGCATGTTGATGGCCTTGATCGGGGCTTACTTTGTCTATGTATTCCGCATGCAATTGGCATTTCCCGGCAGTGAGGTTTTTGGATATGGCCACGTATCAGCGGCCCAGTACAATGCCCTGGTCACCAACCACGGTACTATCATGATCTTCTGGGTGGCGATGCCTGTATTGATTGCGGCGTTTGGTAACTTTCTGATCCCACTGATGATCGGTGTGGATGACATGGTATTCCCCCGCATCAACCGCCTGTCTTATCAAGTGTTTTTATTGAGTGCCATCGTCCTGCTAGTTTCCTTTTTTGTACCGGGTGGCGCTTTTGGTGGTGCATGGACGGCCTACCCACCGCTTTCCGCAAAAGCAGAGTTTAACCTAACTCCCTGGGGCTCCATCCTTTGGCTGGTGGCGGTTGCGCTGGAGTTTGTGGCCTTCCTCTTGGGCGGTATCAATTTTATCACGACCTTGATGAACTCCCGTGCAAAAGGCATGAAGATGTATGACATCCCCATCGTGGTGTGGATGATCGTCATTGCCAGTATTATCTTTATGGCATCCGCCGGCCCGCTGATTGCCGGGGCCATCATGCTGCTTTTTGACCAAACCTTCGGCACCGGTTTTTTTGATCCGGCTCGCGGTGGTGACCCCATCCTGTGGCAACACTTGTTCTGGTTTTTTGGCCACCCTGAAGTCTACGTCGTACTACTGCCAGCCATGGGTATTGTGGCAGAAGTCATGACGGTATTTGCCCGCAAAAAATTGTTTGCCTACAAAACCGTCCTTTTCACCGCTGTTGCGACCGGCATCGTGTCGTTTTTTGTGTGGGCCCACCACCAGTTTATTGCTGGTATCGACCCCCGGATGGCGAACGTTTTCACCATCACCACCTTATTAATCTCGGTTCCCATCGCGGAAATGTGTTTTGTGTATATCGCAACCCTTTGGGGAGGCTCGATTCAGCTCAGCACCCCGATGTTGTTTGCTCTGGCGTTTTTGGCGGAATTTTTGATCGGTGGTGTGACCGGTATCTATCTGGGCGCCAGCGGTTCCGACATTTATCTGCATGACACCTACTTCGTATTAGCCCACTTCCATTATACCTTCGTGCCGATCGCCATCATTGCGGTGTTCGCAGGGATCTACCACTGGTTTCCCAAAATGTTTGGACGTCATATGTCGGAGTTCTGGGGCAAAGTCCATTTCTGGGGAACGGTTATCCCCTTTAATATGATCTTTATCCCGCTCTTTTATCTGGGGGCCTCCGGTCAGCATCGCAGGATCTATAACTATCAAAACTTCCCTGAACTGGGGATTCCGGAATTACAAAATCTCAGGATCTTTGCCACATCGTCCTTGATCCTGATGCTCGCATTCCAGATTCCATTCCTGATCAACTTTGTTTACAGCATGTTCAAAGGAAGGAAAGCGGAAGCCAATCCCTGGAAAGCCAATACCCTCGAATGGGCTGCTCCGTCACCGGCTCCCCACGGCAACTTCGCGGTTATGCCGGAAGTTTACCGTGGACCCTATGAGTACAGTGTTCCTGGGCGTGACAAAGACTATTGGCCTCAAAACGAAAAAGCATAAACCATTTAGGTTAAAGGGAAAGAACCGTGGCTCACTCGACACCGATTGCAACAAATCGCAGCGCGACAGGAATACCCACCGGCCGGTTGGCCATCTGGTGGGTGATTGCCTCTGAAATCGTTATCTTCGGCGGCCTTCTCGGCAGCTACCTGATGATGCGTCTGAAATACGACTACTGGTCTGAAGCCGCATCCCACACCAACACCATGGCGGGAGCCATCAACACTTTTGTGCTGTTAACCTCCAGCCTTTTCATCGTGCTGGCCCACTACTTTGTGGAGAAAAAGGAACTTGGTAAAGCGTTTGGTTTCATCTGGCTCACCATCGGGGGAGGTTTGACCTTCCTGGTGATCAAAGCCTTTGAATGGACCCATGAAATCAAAATGGGCTACACCATCACCGCCAACCTGTTCTGGTCATACTATTATACAGCGGCCGGCATTCACGCGATGCACGTGATCGCAGGTCTGATCATCATGGGGATCCTGTCCTTTCAGATCCTGAACGGTCGCCATCTGAGACGAGTCGAATTGATCGCCAACTACTGGCACTTTGTGGACATTGTTTGGATCTTCCTGTTTCCATTGCTGTATATTGCGAAATAAACCCTTTTGCACACAAGGACGACGTCATGGCTGAAGGACATTCTCATAAGTTTTATATTAAGATCTGGGCCATTTTGCTGGTTTTGTTGATCATCAGCTTACTGGGGCCGGAATTAGGCAATAGATATATCACCATCGTCACCGCTTTCGGGATTGCCATTGTGAAAGCCTGGATGGTGGCTAATTACTTCATGCATCTGAATGTGGAAAAGAAGTACGTGATATACCTGCTGATGTCCATGCTGATCGCCTCCGGGTTGTTTTTTGCAGGCACCTCCCCGGATGCCATGCATGTTAATGGTCGCAACTGGACCAATGAGGCTGCAAAAACACTGATTGACGAACACCATAAAAATCCGGTAGGCGATAGCCACGGAGGAAAATAGCCGTGACCACAAACGTCCTGAATCAGTCAAATTTTTCGTTACCGCGCGAACGGCGCGCGGTTTCTAACGCGGTGCTGGGGATGTCGTTATTCATCGCTTCCGAGGTGATGTTTTTCACGGCCCTGATTTCGGCGTTTTTCGTTATCAAAGCCGGGTACTCCACCTGGGCTCCCCCTGAGGGCGTGCGGTTGCCGATCATGACCACAGCCATGAACACAGGGGTCTTGTTCTGCAGCGGATTGATGCTGCATCTGTCCCACAAGGCCATGCTTGGGGGATCAATGGGGAAAGCTAAAACGCTCTTCTTACGGGCGTTGTTGTTAGGAGCGACGTTTGTCGGCATCCAGGGCTACGAGTGGGTTAACCTGATTCGATACGGCATGTCCATGCTGTCTGGCATCTTTGGGGCCACATTTTTCCTGATCATTGGCACCCATGGCTTGCACGCAGCCGCAGCGGTCATTGCGATGACGATCCTCTACATGGGATTTCGCAATGACAAACTGACCGTGGGACAAATGGCTGGGATGAAACTTTTTTGGTTTTTTGTGGTTGGTGTCTGGCCGATTCTTTACACACTTGTCTACTTTTGAGGTTGATTCATGGGTAAGTGGGTGCTTACGTTATTGTGCCTCATGCCAGCTCCCCTGTGGGCCTGTGCTGTTTGTGGGTTTGGCAATGACAAAACCCGATCAGCCTATATCGCCACCACCGGCCTTCTCTCTCTCGTCCCGTTACTGATGATTTTCGGAGGCGGAACCTTTTTGTATCGTAAGTTAAAGCAGTCCGAACGTGACAGCGAACAAAACTCTAACCATTAATGTCGTCTTGTTGAGTACCGTTGTCGGTGCTTTTTTTGCTTTACGATCCTATCAAGAACGATCTGATCTCATTAATAAGACACCTCCATCATTCCAGGTGTCCGACTTCTCGATCCCGCTGATCAGCCCCCTTGGTCCCGAAACACCATTTCAGTTGTCCCGCCAGACGACACCTCTGATTCTGGTGACGTTTTGGGCCCCCTGGTGCACAGCCTGCCAGCAACAACAACCGACATTGGTGGAATTGCGACGGCTGTTTCCGACCTCACAGGTCACGATGGTGGGAATTGCGGTGCAAGACCAGAAGGCAAGTATCCTAAGCTCCCATTGGCCGTGGTCCCAACTCCCCACCGCCTATGATGGGGATAATAAAGTGGCCGACATGTTTCAGGTGGC
Source organism: Pseudomonadota bacterium (assembly GCA_029556045.1). The sequence continues at coordinate 6,104 of JAKQGS010000110.1, forward strand.
CGCCATTCCGCAGAGTTACCTGCTGAACCCGCAGGGAGAAGTGCTATTTCATGTGGCGGGTGTCCTACAGGGAAAGCCGCTGTTTGAATTGAAGCAGATGGTGGAACGGCATCAGAGGCGGATTTAAATGTTTATATTCAGATCCCATCTCACAAATAGCATGGCTTCTAAAAAACGTTGGGAGAGAAATCCCCAATGCGCCCGATCGAAGATAAGGCGATCGCCGCCTGCATAAGCTCTTCGTGCGACTGGTTTTCACCTAGGGCAAATAACACAAAGTCATTATGGAAGTGTGTGGCTGCTAAACGCATCCATTGGTGGTCGGTACCCGCCGGCCGTCCAACGCCCGGGGGATCTGCAATAATTTCATGATGCACCTGTTCAATAGCTAGTGGGAACATCAACTGACCGTGAACCACCCTGCCCTGTACCATTTTTCTCTCAATGCGGGGAAAGTGCCGTTTGGCAAATGTGGTGATCGCTATCGTCAAGTTCGAGCGACCGTCACCACGATAATGAGCCATAAAAATGGGAACCCCGTTTAGGTCCACTTGCTTTTGCGACACCAGGCTGTAACCCGCACCAGTAAGCTGCAGGGAAAAACTCGGGATATCAAGATGCTGGCTGAGGCTGCGATTAAATTCGTCCAGCGATGGAGTGCCGACTTCAGCTCCCTCGCTCCGATGAAATGCGACCAGAACGGGACCCAGGCGATTGCGAAACGCCTGAATGTCGGCCACTGAATTGGGGTGAGGAGATTTAAGGCAGACCGCCATATAGGCAAAAGTGGCAACCATGAGCACCCCCAGCACCACCAGAATGGATTTGCTGGAATATCGTCGGGAATTTTGTGTGGTTGCCATGGGGAGATCGCTCCATCGGGAGAATACGATGCACCCCACCTATAGACCAAAAAATCCGGTTATGTCAACGACTTCGAGCAGCCCTATCCGCACTTGCCCGGTGCCACTGTTTCACGACCCCTGCGGCGGTGTGGATGACGGAGTTTCCTTTTTAGGCTCCACCATCTCATCACGACCGCGGTCAAACCACTTGTACTGGTAGGCTTCGATCTCAAAGATCCAAGGCCCCAGGAAACCCTCATAGAACTTGACCTTGTCCCCTTCGGCAGCCCCGCTGTTACTCAGGGACGCCGTCACATAGTATTTCTTTTCGTCCTGGGGTTTATCCTTTTTGTCTTTGCTCGGCACCTTTTTCACCACTTCGGCAGCCTGCAGCATCACCCTGTCCCCCGTGAAGGTTTCCAACTCCACCTTGGGACCGGCCGCCAAAGCCTTTTGCAGCTCTTCGTTGTCCCGCGGATGGCGGTGTGAGTAGGAGATACTGCGGAAGTTATTGTCCATTGCCGTCAACTCGGACTCTTTGAGTTGCTCCTTATCGCTCAGCCCCTCCAGCGAAAACTTGTCTTCCTTTTTCTCCCGCTGCAGGGCAAACGGTTTGTGTTTACTGGTGGCCGAAGGCTGAAACGAAACTTTTTTGAGACCGTCCTTTTCAATGTGGGTCAGAGTTTTGAGCTCCCAATTGGGGGCTTCGGTATCCACCGAGGTTTCACGATCCACCAGATAGACAGATTCCGATCCTTCAAAACGGACGTATTGACCGCCCCCTTCTTTGGTTTTGCCGAGGGTGAGATCCAGAAGTGTTTTACCCCCATCTCCTTTGACAATAACCCGGCTACCCTTGTCGAGTTCGTAGGCGCCCCACTGATCCTTGGAGGTGGCGATCAGACGATTGGCTTTGATTTTTCCCAGCGACTCCACGAAGGAGATCACCTTGGATACGTTCACAGGGAATTTGTCCCCATCCGCCAGACGCCAGCGGCGCCCCTCCCCTTCTTCCACCACGACCTTCTTTTCGTCCTTGTGAACTTCCAGACCTTTGACCTTCGGGAGATCCACTTCCGCAAAAAGTTCTTTGCCCAGGCGGGGATCGCTGGGCTTGTTACCCTGACCATCCAAAAAAACCGTGGCAAGGGCAACCAGGGCCAGCACCAATGTGGCAATGATGAGACTCTTTTTTGGCATGTTCAATTCCCCCCTTTGGCGCGTTTTTCACGTCGACTGAAGACCATGATACCAGCGGCCGCTACCAGTGATGGCACCACCAGCATATTCAGAGCCACCAACCAGTGTCCCAATCCCTCAATATCCTCCCGCAGTTTTTTGCGGACTTCGCGGCGTTTGGCCCGCACTTCCACCTCCTGCTCCCGGAACCGCTGGATCTCCTGCTGCTGCTCCGTCGTCAGGTTGGCAAGGTTACCGTCGGTACGCTGCTGCTGTAGGTCGTTCAATTTTTTCTGCAGATCACTCAATTGTTGGTTCAGGCGATCCTCCTCCGCTTTCCAGCGCTCCTGCGCTTCCTTTTGCAGATGCTTGACCTTCGTGAACGGACGGGCCACCCGCCCCGAAGTGCGGATCGAGATCAAATCCTTGTTACCCGCCAGAAACTCCACGGCGTTGGCCATAAAGTTCACGTTATCGTTGCGGGGCCGCACGATGACCTGCGGACCAAATTGCATCTTATCCACCGCGTTGGCATCCGCCAGAAAGTCCACATCCGCTACGATCAGGATGGTGCCTTCGTCCGCCGCTTCTTTCAGGGGGGCCCCCGCATCCTTGACGTCAGCCGGAGCGCCGTTGGGAAAGGCCGACTTGAACTTACCCTTCAACAAACCGGCTATGATCCGCTGCTTGCCATCCACCTTCAGCTCCCGGCTGATGTCGGACGGACGCATGAACATCGCCATGCTGTTATTCTGCATCCCGGAATCCTTGCTGGTTTGAATCAGAGGTTGCATCTGGTAACCGGTGCCATCCCGCAGGGAGATCGCCCCACCTTCGGCAAACAGCATCTGCTTAAGGTTGGCGGTGATCATCACATCCTTGGAAAAATCCTCCTCCATCGCACTGATGAAGAACGGATAATTGACCGCTTCACCACCGGCATTGATGCGGGTGGCCCGATTGGTATCCCCCAGCATGTCGGAGCGGCTGAATTGAATGCCCCAGGCGTTAAACAGTGTATCCAATGAACTGGCGGATTCCGGCATCCGGCCG
>JAKQGS010000112.1 GCA_029556045.1 Pseudomonadota bacterium
ACCCAATGGTTTTGCCTATAAAAATGCCGGCATCAAGATGGATCTCAGCGAAGGAAAGATATTCGACTTTAACACTAATCTGACCTCGTCGCAGTTCAGCAATCTCAAGTTGGTACACTCATTCGGTGATCTATCCCAGAGCTACCTCTATTATCGTTTTGGCGCCAAACACGAAGATCTCAAGACGATGCCACGCATGCCCATGCACACGGCAGCGGCACCGGATTGTTATGGCCTGACGGTGTTTGCACGCTGGTTGAAGTCCTACGACCCCAACCTCAGCGCTGAAGAGATCAATTCCTATACCCCCGATCTCCCCTGCACCGCAGCCAATGAATTCAAAGCAGAAAAAATTCCATGGGTGGATGAAGACTTCACCGAGCCGTCCGTTTACACCCCACGACGGGACGACTGGCAAAACCATGAGGTGGGAATGCCCAGTAGCTACCGGGATCTAAGGTTTGACAATAAGCTGGCGCAACTTGCCAAAAAGCCCTATGCGGTGGACTTCTGGGCGACCCGTGGAAAGCAATGCCACCTGCCGGAGGTCAAACTCACTGACAAAGACGTCGATCCTTGGATGGTCAAGCATGACGAGCGTGGACGCCCCATGAAAGATCCCGACGGCAACTATATCCCCGCCCGGGGTTCATCCATCAACGAGTTATATTATAACACCCCGGGTGCCTACTTCTTTAACCGGACCTGCACCAAATGCCATGGCCGCGACGGTGGCGGTGATGGCCCCATCGCCAAGAGTCTGTTTCAGGCGTCCGGTGGCACCATCCGGGTTGCCAACTTCGTGAAAGGTATGTTTGGCAATAATGGCGCCAATATTGGCCGGTTTGTGCAACCGGACGATCGGGGACAACCCTACAATTTCGGTGGCAACTATTTTATCTGGATGGCCATGGAAGGCACCAACATGGCTGTTCCGGATGGTATGAGTCTGGGAGACCTGCTAGGGCCCCACAAAGCCAAAATGTTGAACTCCATCCGCGATGCCTGCATCCGGCAGATCGAGACGCACCCCAAGCATCCCAACCGTCAGTTTGATCGTGAATATCGTATGCTCGCGGACGTTTGCCTGCATAACAACAATCCCCGTGGCGGATTCCTGGGTTCAAAATCCGGACTCCTGCACCCGGATCTCCAGTTCAAACCTGGCACGGAAGAGCCTGTGAATCGCGCCTTCCTGGATCAGTGGGCCGACCGCGCCGCCATCAATGCGGGATGGACTATATACGAATATGTCAAATCGCAGCTGGCGGTGGGCAAACGAGCCATTGCGCAGAATGAATGTGAGCTCTTAGAATCGGCACCTTAAATCTCTGTCCACGTCATCTAACCGGGAAGATAATCCACTTCCCGGGCCATGATTTTGCGATGTAAAAGCTTACCAAGGATGGTCGGTAACACGGTCACGGTGATTGTATATATGATTAATGCCCCGATCCATTCCCGGGGAAGAGTTGCATATTCGATCAACATCCCCGCCATGACCAAACCGAAGACAAGGTTCGGCAATAAGGACAAGGCAATATTATTGCTGGAAATAAACGTTTCACGCAAGACCACCTTGCGATGCAGCATTATAGTAAAAACCCGGACAAATCCGACAACCACAATCAGGAATACCCCGATGATTAACGCTCTTATGGAAAACATGTCCGCCTTGAGATTGATCCCAGCCCTCAGAAAGTAAAACGGCATAAAAAAAGAGGCAAACAGCTTGAGAGATTGCATGAGATTATGCAGGGGCATCGATTGCAGACTGTTTTCAAATCGCCGTGCGATAACCCCCACGATAAAGGCACCGACCAAATAGTAGGCTCCAATCTTTTTGGTGATCATGCCCGCCATGATGGCCATCATCAGCAAAAAACTGAATTCTGAACCTGGAGCATGGGGGGTGATATAACGTACAAATCCCTTAAATAAAGCCGGCAACGCCACCATCAAAATGACAAGATAAACGCTGGAAACCCCAAAATCGGCAGCACTATCGCTCTTCGACAGGGCAAACATCAGCACCAGAGCCACCAATTCCGCCGCAATGGCCAGATTCTTAATCCATGCTGCGGTTTCTTTGGTGACGCCACTGCGATCCAGTTGATCCAGAATAAATCCAACCGACGGCGTAAAGAGAGCCAGACTGAATAGACCGGCATCCCGCAAGCTGAACGAAAACCCCTTGATGAGGATCATGATTGAGCCGGCCAACAGGGTAAAACGAATCGCCACATGCTGGATCAAAATACGTTTCTGTTTAATCAACTCTTCCAGCTCAACTTCCAGGCCGGCAAATAAAAACAGTGCCGAAATGCCGATCGTGGATAAAAGCTGGATGGTGGGGTCCCCCAATCCCACACCTAGGATGGGTCCCAATAAGATACCGAAACTAAAAGCGGTCAGTGCCGGAGGAATTTCATAACGCAGGAGGATACGAGGCACCACAAAAAGGATGAAAATCATCAAACTATAAAAAACTTCTGGTGCCAGAAAATGCTCCATGTCGATTTCCACCTCACTGTGAGCGTTTTGTCGCTCAGGTTGTCTGCGTAGGGTCTAATTATATTGATTTGGAGAAAAGAACGGTAGCGACAAAATAGACCACGCACAGGGATAGAAGAATATATCCTTTAGCCTGGGGTAAGATACCCCGCTTGTCCGGAAACACCAGAAAAACAGTAACGAGACTGAAAATGATGGAAATCATGACCTGCTGGAGGGAACCCTTAATGGGATGAATAACCGCTGCCATCCCGATAATGAACAGATTGTTAAATATGTTGCTGCCCAGAGCTGTACCTAGGCCTATGGCGTCTTGATTTTTGAGCCTAGCCATAATAACAGTGGCCAATTCAGGAGTTGACGTTCCAAAGGCGATCAAAGTGGCACCCACAGCGTAGGTATTGAGTTGGTAGGATGCGGCGATTTCCAAGCCACCGGTCACAATAAATCGCCCAGAGGCTATCAATAACGCAATACCGATGAGGGAAAATAGCATCGCTTGGTGGGGTTTTACCCCAATAACTTCTGCCGCATCGCTTGGACTTCTGAGGGATTCTCTGGCGCAAAAAAATAGCCATATGGCAAAAACACCTAATAGCAAAAGACCATCATAGAACGAAAGCTGTCCGTCCATGACCAGGGCCGCAAGCAACACCGGTGCTCCAAATGCCGTGTAGGTGTCCCGTTCCATAGCGCTGCGCTGCGCCTTAATCGGCGCAAACACCAATGCGATGCCAAGAATCAGAGCAATATTCACAATATTGCTACCCAGGGCATCTCCCATGGCAATTTCTGGCGTACCCTGGCTTGCAGCGCGGATCGCCACGGCCGCCTCAGGACTTGAGGTGGCAAATGCTGCAACCGTAGCCCCAATAATACCGGGGGGGATTCTGAAAAATGCCGACAATCCGATCACACCACGGACAAATAACTCTCCGCCAAAACCTGCCGCGATGATTCCAAGAATCAGCAACATCATGATCCTGACCTCCCATTTTCGACTCCCGGGGATTGGTAACCCAACACGCCTCCGGAAGATCCTATTTTAATTGCATAAAAACATGATTTTATCAATTGATTAAAGATTTTCTCTAAAAACCCGAAAAGAGACTGAACAGTATCCAAGACGATAGGAATATACAGGAGCACCGTCACCATGCTTAAGCACTCTCGCTCAACTCTTCTCAGCATGATCGTTTTTTCCATTGCTGCGACGGCATGCGGGGAAAAACAGGTGCTGGATGAACGCTCCAAAATCGCATCGACTGCTGGAGCGCCACAGGGCGGTGATGCCGGTTCGCAATCCGGTGGAATTCCTGGCGGTTCAGAGGATCAATTGGATCAAGTCCCGTCGGGAGATGACAGTTCCACCCAACAAAAACCTGCCCCCTCAGATTTTAAAATTGAAGATCTCGGGGATTTCCCGGAAATCAAATTAACCGGCAAAGTTACTGTCGATGGGAAAGATCCTGACTTTATAGCCAATACCATAGCCAGCAGTCGGCTCCCTGACAATAGAATGGTTTTTTTCCAAAAAGATGGCTCATCCATCATTGCCAATACAGAATCCAAGGAACTGAATCGCGTCACCTCCTCGATCCAGGATCTTAAGACGCAAGGTGGACAGATTCTCTCGATGGGTGACAACGACTTCTGGTTTTTTTCCGAAAAACGGGTGTCACGCAGTCCACTTTTTAAGGGTAGCAAGCCCGTGACCGACAAAGATCTTTTGGATTTTGATCTGGGAGGTATTAAACACACTTTAGCGGGATTTAAAATCCTCGCAGTTACTCCGGTAGCCCTGATCGTCGGCAATGATGCGGGCTTGATTACTGCCTTCCTGATCAAAGGTACCACCTTCCAGGTATACGACGCCATGATACCCATCGCTCCGGGTGAAAAAATCCCACTGCTTGGTGCTGGACTTACGGATTCATCACTGGGGTTATGGGTGGCCAGTGAAAAAGTCATGTATGTCATCCGGGACGTTGCATCCGACAAAAACACCAACTGGGGTAAATACACCGTTAAAGCGTCCACCGGCGAAGGCACCATTCAATCGCTGGCTATGATCATCGCGGAAAAGGCGCCATCTTCCATCGTCGGCAGAGGCTTTGGGTTTAACGGTCAGGGCTTCTTTTCCCAGGAAGCCCTTGACCTCAAGGGGATTCCAGCGGCAGAGCCGCCAGCGGTTCCTGCCCCAGTCAATCCCTAGAACTCTGCCTTTTTCTGCGTTAAAAAATACCATTCTTTAGGCCTGGGTCCCCACGGACCAGGCCTCTTGGTTTTTAGTGGCAGCGACTTGTTTTCTCCCCTAGAATGAAAACGTTTTCAGACACCATAGCTGCGGAAAATACAATTTGAACCTATTGCCTCTTTTTCTCCTGATCACCGCGCTACCCTTGGGTATTGCAGCCCAAAATATATTGAGCGCTATCGCGCTTCTTTTGATGATCACTCTCATGTTCAAGTCTCCAGATCACCGCACTCAATGGGCCATGCTCCCCCTGCGGCAGGTTGGTTTAACATTTGCTTTTGTCGCGACGATTATCGTGGCAACCCTGCTGAATCCCGCCAATCCACACCAGAATTTCGCGGGTGAACTCCTCGGCCATATCAATTGGGTCCTGTTACCAGGTTTGTGCTGGATGGTTTATGGCAACGCCATACCTCAAAAGGAGTGGGACAAGCTGGCTGATTGGGCGATGACGATCGTGATGATTTGGGGGGGAGTGGCTCTATCCCAATATCTCTTTGATTGGCGGCTGTCCGGATCCACACTTATTTCGGGAGGACGACGTGCGCAAGGTTTTTACTCCCATCCTCTCACTTTGGCCTACGCCTGTCTTGTGACCGTGCCCTGGTCTCTGCATCAATTTTTTAGTAAACCACGCCATTGGCGATCCTGGGGGTTTCTGGGAGGCACTACCGCTTTGGTGGTGCTGTCGCAATCTCGGACCGTGCAGGCGGTCTATCTGATTTTATTTTTGTTCTTTTGCCTCGCCAGCCTCCAAGGGCGCCGTCGCTGGTTAGCCCTGAGCACCTGCTTCATGCTGGCGGTTTCTGCAATGGTCATTCCGAATCCCTTCACCTGGAAATTTCGTCAAACTTTTACGGAGCAGGGTGTGGATCGCCATAGCCCTTACCGTGACGACCGGCTGGCATTTTGGAAGATCCATGCGGACATGGTGCGGGAACGTCCCCTATTAGGTCATGGAGCGGATCTTGATACCGCGTATCGCACTCCCTATTACAAGTCCAATGGCCTAGATGACTTTATCAAAAAGTACGAGGCCCATAACATGTACCTGCAGATGGCGGCCAACGGCGGCCTTATCGCCCTGGGGATTTGGATCCTTTGGCTGTGGGGAGAGATCAGCATCATTCGCAGATCCCTGTCACAGATGGCCTTACAACGAGTACTGATAGCGACATGGGCCGCCTATCTTGTGGCGGGTCTGACGCAAAATGCCTTTCAGGATGGAGAGGTCCGTTTCGCCATGACACTCCTGGTCGGAGCCGCCTGGCTAAAACGCGCCCCCTGACACCACTAAGGCGTGTCCTCATTTCGTTCGAGACAAGGCGCGAAAGCCTTGAGGGACGAGACATACCTTAAATGGGTAGGCGATGACTGAATGGCTTGAGCAACGCAGTATTCGGGCGAAATGAGTACACGCCCTATACCTTGGCGCTTTCTTTTTTGACACCTGCCATAGAGGGCTCTTTCTCCAGCGCGGGTGATCGTTTAAAGAGCATGTCGAGCAATAGCAGGATAACACCAACATTGATGGCCACATCGGCGATGTTAAAAATGGCAAAATCATGCTGCCATCCCAGGATGTTCCAATCCACGTCGATGAAGTCAATCACATAACCAAGCCTCAGCCGATCGATAAAGTTACCTACGGCACCGGAGAGGATAAAAACCAGTCCCAATCGTGTCAGGTGGTGATCGCGCGGCGTGCTTCGCAGGTATAGGGCAATCATAACAACCGCGATAGCAGTGACCGCAAAGAAAAACGGCACCCGGATATGATCCGGCAGGTCTGCCAGCATACTGAATGCGGCTCCGCGATTACGGGAATACTGGAAGTCCAATCCCATGTAAAAACTGGCTTCACCTGGCAAATGATCCGGATTCCCAACGGTACCAACCGGAAATTTGCTGCCCCGGAAAAGATCGGGATCGCTGGCATCCTCCCAGATCAACAGAGATGTCTGTGCATGATGTTTACTCACCTGATCAAGCGCCACAGCACCCAGAAAGACTAAAATAAGGGAAATCAGAATTTTGCGCCCTTGGGGGTTTTTCCAGTAATATCCTTTTTCCGGCAGATTCAAGGTTGTCATCACCGCTATTCCCGATAAATGTTTAAAATTATTCACCCCTTACACCATGCCCGAAGAGGGAGATTCTGTCCACTGAATGCATAAGGTTGCGGTTATGGTAAGTAGAACAAAAGCATGAGCCATTTATGAATGGCATTTTTAAAGTGGTCGGCATAACAACCTATAACATCCCATTATTAAAGGAGTATAATTTCTATCGCCGGCGACTGCTAAAATTTGCCGGGCGACCCTCCGATAACTCTCCTGGCTGGAGTGTCGTTCGCAGACTCTCGCCGTGATCCAAATGACTCAGACTAGAGGAACCAACCATGAAGTTCACACACCTATCCTTATCACTCCTGATGGGGCTGTCCCTGGCATGGGCCAGTGGATGCGCTACCACCAAAACCAAATCCGTCAGCAGCCAGAAATCCACTAAGAAAACTTTGGTGTCCGGCAAATCATCCCCCGCCAAGTCGAAAGCAGCGCCGAAAGCAGAACCAAAGGATGAAGCGGACTTTGAAGAGTACATGGATGAAGACAATGACTTTGCCATCGGCAGTGAAGACGATTACAAAAGTGACCTCTATATCCTCGGCACCAGTGCGCACTACAGTCAAGGAGAGGGGGATCATTATTAGAAGCGGAGTACTGGTGCGATTGCGTTAGGTTTTGATT
>JAKQGS010000113.1 GCA_029556045.1 Pseudomonadota bacterium
CTCTATCGGATTATCAAACCGGTCGAACGCGGACAGATTGGACGGGTGACGGAGGTCGGATCATGAGGGGCATTTTGGATTTACCAGGAATGAGGTTGTCTGTCCTTACCATACTGGCAGGCGTGTTGTCTTTCAACCAAGCGGTGCAGGCCCAGGATGGTGCGTTGCCTCGCGGGGAAAAAGGTAAAACACCCGGACGTCAACTCAAGGTCAGGGAGCAGAAGAAGGCGACCCCGCAAGGCTGTATGGGCTTTTTGGCCACCCGCATCAACAGGGACGCATTGTTTGCTGATAACGAAGGAAATACCTATTTTGTTCTGGCAAAGTTGCCGCCATCAAAGGGTAAACCCATCGCTGAAAGCCACATGCTGATTAAAGTGGATATTGACGCCAAAAAAGGCAAACCACTCTTGAAGGCGAACCTCAAGGCTGATCCAGTTCTCATACCACATGGTCGTCCGGAGATTGGGTTTACCCTGATGGATCTGCCGGAGAGTGGCGGGTGCCTCAAGGGGCATGGCCGGGGAGAGGCGGTTCCACTGGATGGCAAGGTGATTCGAGCGACCTATCCCCCAGCGGAATACCTTGTGATGGAAACGGATCGCGGACGGGCGGTGGTCAACATGAAAGACCAGGCCTTCAGGGATCTGGATATCACCACCATGCAACGACGGACTCTGGCCAAATTCAAGGCTCGTGAAATGCCGCTCTACTATGATGACAGTCAGCGCCGGCTGGTGGTATGGGACGGGGGCAATCCGGGCTCTCTTCTTCGTTACAATCTGGTGGACAATAAGTTGGAATCGCAACTTAAACTCACCAGTGGTATGCGCCTGCTGCAGGATGGCGGTTTGTTTGGTGTTGTGGTTGCGGATGATGCGGGACATTGGTCCATCCAGGAAGTGCAAAAATGGAGTGGCGAGAACCACCACAAGTTTCCACTCTCACTACCGGCCGGAATGGTGTTTGCGGAATCCCAGTTTGATATCCACTTTCCTGCACGCCGCATCATCGCCTGGCCTGCTGAACGATTGGTGCAGCATAAGGTTCGTAAAGCCTGGATTTTTGACTATGGACGCAAGGTTTTACGGGATACTTTTTCACCCGCCAAATCCAGCCAATATGTGGCAGCAGCGGACCTGACCAACGATGGCAACCGGGTGGTGTTTCTCGTGAAGAATATCAGCGATGACACTCTCGCGGGGATTATGGTTTACGACCTGGCCACCCGCAAGTCTGATTCTGTTGTGTTGGAACAATAATTCCACGATTTTTTTGCGATGCCTGTACCCGGTATGATTGGATTCTATGCCATAAATTTGAGCCCCCCTGAGGTTGTATAAGATCATTTTTTTGGAACTAAAATGGTATGCAAATTAATCAGAGCAAAATAGAAGCAACCACATGGCCGGCCATTTTATGGCGGCAGGTTCGAGCCTTTCCTCTCACGGCGCTGGGAGCGGTGATTGCGTGTGTCATGGTGTTGGTATTTTTCCTGCAACGAATGACAACGTTGACTGTGGATCATCCTCTGCAAACCATCAAGTTTGCGCTAGCTGGTGGTGGAGCCGGGTTTTTTGCAACGGCAATCGGCGCACTGCCGGCTCTCCTGATACAAAAGGTTCGCCAACAAACAGAAGACATGATGCTTGGGTTTGCAGCAGGCATGATGCTGGCAGCTGCGGCATTCTCCCTGATTTTGCCTGGTATTGAAGCTGGTAAGGAGCTCACGCAAAGTCCATTTGCTGGCGTCACTATTGTCGTGGTTGGTTTAGCCCTGGGCGTGATATTCATGTTGGGAATGGAACGATTCATTCCCCACGAGCACGAAAAAGCGGGGGCTTTTGGGCCCGGTCCTGAGCGGTGTAACCGGGTTTGGTTATTTGTGCTGGCCATAGCCCTGCATAATTTACCGGAGGGAATGGCGATCGGGGTTGGCTTTGCGCAGGGTGACTTGTCCGTCGGCCTCCCTCTGAGTGCAGCCATTGCGATTCAGGACATCCCTGAGGGGCTGGCTGTAGCTCTGACCCTTCGTTCGATTGGACGATCTCCACTCTTTTCCGTGGTGGTGGCCGGTTTGACCGGCCTTTTGGAACCCCTTGGTGCTTTCATCGGGGTTGGGCTGTCAGGCGGTCTTGCGCTGTCATATCCACTCGGACTTGGATTGTCAGCAGGTGCCATGTTGTTTGTTGTTTCCCATGAGGTTATTCCGGAAACCCACCGGAATGGTCATCAGACGTTGGCGACAATCGGACTAATGATTGGATTTGCGCTGATGATGGTTCTGGATACCGCATTGGGATGATGTTCGCCTGACCGATAAAGGAAGGTCATGATGCTCTTTTGGATCCTTGGCTCCGGGCTGGCAATGGCAGCCATTGCTCTGGTGGGAGTTTTTTCCGTCCTTATCAAGGCTGATACCCTGCAAAAAATGCTTTTGCCCTTGGTGGCTTTTGCCGCTGGTGCATTATTGGGTGGTGCGTACTTCCATATGCTGCCACAAGCTGTGCGGGTTATTTCTGACGCCATGGATGTCTGGAATTATCTGGTCTTGGGGTTTTTGTTTTTCTTTATTCTGGAGCAGTTTTTACACTGGCACCACTCCCATCACCTGTCTCAGCAAAAACCGCTTACCCATCTCATTCTGTTAGCGGATGCTCTCCACAATTTTATTGGCGGAGCATCCGTCAGTGCGGCTTTTATACTTGATATCCGGCTGGGGATCACCGCATGGCTGGCGGCGGCGGCCCATGAATTGCCGCAGGAATTGGGGGACTTTGCGGTATTGGTACACGGGGGGTGGTCGAAACGAAGAGCGCTACTTTTCAATTTTATTTCGGCGCTGACATTCCCTTTGGGGGGGCTGGTGACCTACTTTTTATCCCACCACATTAATTTTGAGTTTCTCATTCCATTTGCCGCTGGAAATTTTATCTATATTGCATCGGCAGATCTTATTCCGGAAATCAAGAGTACAAAATCTATGCGTCAGGCTCTCATTCACCTGCTCTATTTTGTACTAGGCTTGGGTGTGCTTTGGAGTATTCGATACTTGCACCTGTGATAAAATCAGCTTCTTTTATGGATCGGGACAGCGGAGTTTATATTAGTCCGGAAACGTCAAATATAGACCCGCTGGTTACCGATTTTTATGGCGCAAGGCCCGGGTGATCTCCCGGTTGGCGTCCTTGGTTTTTTCCGACTGGCGTTTGTCGTAGGCCTTTTTGCCACGGGCCAGGGCAACCTCTAATTTGATGTAACGGCCTTTGAAATAGACCATCAGGGGAATGATGGAATAACCCTTTTCGGCGACGCCCCTCAGCAGTTTGGCGATTTCGTTTTTATGCAATAGCAGGCGGCGAGGGCGGGTTTCCGGGTGGTTAAACAGATTGCCATGGCTATAGTGCCCGATGCTGGCATCCACCAAAAAGGCTTCTCCCTCGCTGGATATGTCGACCCAGCCGTCGTTGAGATTGACCTTACCTATCCGTAACGCCTTGACTTCAGTGCCTTTTAACTCGATTCCAGCCTCGAACTTATCCCCGACCTCATAATCGTGGTAGGCTTTGCGATTTTTGGTGATTATTTTAATGGACATTGATACGCCTCAATTCCGGGCGGGTTATTGCCGCTATCATAATGGGAACTGATTGAAAAGCCAATGAAAACCATGGAAGACAACCCAGGAGAGTTTCGTCGCATCGGTGGGCCGATCCCACTGGATGCCGCCGGGCAGCGGGCGGACGCTTACCTGGCGCGGAATTTTCCTTTTTTCTCCCGCAGCACCTGGCAGGGGCGTATTAGGGATGGCATGGTCCTGGTGAACGGCAAAGCCATTCCGGACGCTGCCTATAAATTAAAAGCCGAAGAAATGA
>JAKQGS010000172.1 GCA_029556045.1 Pseudomonadota bacterium
TATTGTCGACGCTGCTCACTCTCTTTGTGGTGCCGGCTCTTTATTTGATCCTGACCCGGCTGGAAAGCCGGAAAAAAGCGGTGGCATAGCAGGGGATATGCAATTTTCCCTCATTTCGAATAACCTTGAATATGAAATCCATATTCAAGGTTATGCAAAATGCACCGCAACGATCACCATTCAAAAATGCGTCAGCCCTACACACCTCAAAGAGGTTATGGAGTCGTCAAAATTGATCATCCCGATTACAACAATATTTGGTTCGTGGTTCCGCCGCCGCCTCCGCGAGAAATGCCGCGGTATTGGGGCGAAAGTTTGGCAGCTCTCCCGAAATAGCGGCAGCCGAAGCTTTGAAATTCATGCGTAGGAAATGATTGCCGTAGAATGACTGAGCCTATGTAAAGGCATAAATCTATAGGTGTATAAATCTGCCTTGACAATTTTAAAGCGCTGTACTAAATTGCCTTAAAGGAGACATTTAGGCATGACAATACACCGCTTCTTAACTCCCTATATTTATAAAGATTTGCAGAAGAAAATGGTGTTTATTGGGGGGCCTCGTCAATGCGGTAAAACCACTTTGGCACAATCCTATCTAAAGAAGGATTTTAAAGGCCTTTATTTGAACTGGGATCGCCTGTCCGACCGAAAAAGGATTCTTAATGGATCATGGGCGGACGAAGACAACTTGCTGGTGCTAGATGAAGTTCACAAGTATCGACATTGGAAGTCCTTGATCAAGGGCTACTATGATACAGAAAAGGACATTCATAAATTTCTAATCACCGGTAGTGCGCGTTTGGATGTATATCAACGAGGCGGAGATTCCCTTTTGGGGAGGTATCACTATTGGCGGCTGCATCCCTTCACTTTGTACGATTACCCGAGCCGCATTAGCCCCCAGGAGACCCTCAACCGCCTCATGTCTGTCGGAGGATTTCCTGAAGTCTTCCTCGATAACGATGAAAGAGAGGCACGACGATGGCGGGAAGAAAGATCCCGCCGCATTTTACAGGAGGATGTGCGCGACTTAGAGCAGCTGCAACACATCGATTTATTGGAACTGTTACTGGATCATTTGCGCGATCGTGTTGGTTCAACACTTTCAATTTCAAGTCTCGCCCAGGAGGTAGGTGTTTCACCCGTTACTGCGGCAAAATGGCTGAAAGTCCTAGAAAAAATGTACCTAATTTTTATCGTGCGCGGGTATGACAAAAAAATAACGCGTGCTGTTCATAAGCCCATTAAGGTCTATTTCTATGATAATGCCGAGGTAAGGGGCGACGAAGCCATTCGTTTTGAAAACCTGGTAGCTTGCCACCTGATTCAGAAGATTCATTTCTGGGAAGATTATCACGGATATAAGATGGGTTTGCACTACGTCAAAGACAAAAACCAGCGCGAAGTAGATTTTCTCGTGACGAAATCGGGGATTTGCGATGAGCTTGTTGAAGTGAAGTGGGGCGATGAAAAAATCGCCAAAAATCTGGTCGCGTTTGCAGACCTCCTTAAAGTTAGCAAAGCCACCCAAATTGTCTATGGGATCAAAAAAACTTCGACCAAAGGTAAACTACAACTCACCGGACCACTACCGTATTTTACTCAACTCACCTAAGCGAGTTGAGTCCGCCCTCCCATGGGCCTGGCCACCATTAGGGGTACTATCTTATCCAACCTATCTATGACGAACTATGCAAAGAGTGATAAGGGCTATAAGAAAATTGACATCGATACCAAGGCTATAAAACGCGCGCATGATAAGCGAAAAAAGGCCGAAACACCTACCAGCGTCACTCTGCCAATAGAAATCGTAGCGGAACTTAAGGCAATTGCCCAGCAGAAAGGTCTTCCATATCAAACGCTGATGCGTATGTTGATCGTCGAAGGATTGGAAAATCTTCGTAAGAGTGCTTAACGTTATTGAAGAACTGCCTCAAGTATCTTAGGCTTCGATCAAGATTGATTGAATTTTCTTCTGCGTCATACGCCTTAATAATCTGCTTCAGTGGGCTAACGGACAATTGGGGGCATCGGGGAATTTGTCGCAGAGGAATTTAACCAGAGCATCGAGTTGCTGCCCTTTTTGCTGCAATTGATCTTTGAGCGCACCTATCTCTTTGTCTTTTTCTGCCTTTAGTGCGGCGATCCCAGCTTGGCTGGCGTTTTCCGCCTGCACAAGCATCATCACCTGGTTGCCCTCAGGATGAGCAATGCCGTCTCCATCGTCCCTGGCGACTACCGGCGCACCATCGTAAGATGAAAGAGCAATCCCAATTATTCCACCGGCCGTAATATTGCCGGCCTTCATGGCCCTACCGGGGGTGTTTGATGCTACCAGATAATCACCGACAGCAATCGGTCCACCTTCAAGGGTCACATTGACCGGGACCCGTCCTGCGAGGGCAATAGGTTTTGAATTCTTGGCGTCGCCGCCGAGTTCAATCCCAGGTGAAGTCGATACAACGCCTGCGGCATTTTTTTGATAAGCGGTAGTCGACCGGCTAAAGATCGATTCGTTGGAGTTATTGTTCCTTTCAATGGCAACCACTTCCCCTGCAGTCAGAGTCAAATCCGCAACGGGCATTCTTTCCGCCAAGTCGGCGCTTTGAACTGTCGTATTGGTGGCATAAATTCGTCCTGCTGTCGATCCTGCGCAGTTTCCAGCCGTTGATTTAACGCAAAGCGATCCAAGAACATGAAGTGTATTAGATGGGGCGTCGGTACCAATACCGACTTTCCCACCAAAATAATTCAAAACCGAACTCGCATCTTGATAAATGCCGTAATCACTGCCTGTTGGAGTTCCAGTGGGTGTCTCGATATAAATACCCTTTCTATGTTGAACAGTTGCTGAACCTCCTATTTGCATAGTGATAAAAAGTCCAGTTTGGTAGGAGACTGAACTTGTTCCATCAGCTCGTGAAAAAATATCTGTACCATTTAACATCGTCACTGTGCCAGTGCCAGACTGAGAGCCGTTCCATGCGCCAGTTATATAATTTGTCGACGAAGCACCATCACTCCAGGCCCACCCGGTTGACCCAATAAGGTCTCCCTGACTTCCGGTCCCAAAATTTTCCGCCCATCCAACCGCCCCTTCAATCTTATTGACCTTGTAAGTTGCACTCCCCGGAACCCTAGCATAGAAGAGTCCAGCATGACGTGATGCGTTGGTTCCTTGGTTCGCTGTCGGATCGACGTACAACTCGGAATAGACACTTGCTTTCTCGTCGTCCGATATCGATGTATCGGTGTTGTATACATGAAGCTTGGCTGATGGGGCTGTGGTTCCTATACCGACGTTTCCTAAGTTGTTGATCCGCATCCTCTCCGAAGTCGATGTGGTTCCAACCGCCGTCGTATAGAATCTGATGTACGAACCTTGAGCCGTCGGAGTGAAATTCTCCGCCGCAACCATGGTCATCTGGGCACGCGCAGGTGTAAACGCGCTACCATCGTGCCCTTGACCATCAAGACCCATAAGGCGGTCACCGTCTAACACAGCGGTCGGCGCACTGGCACTCCCACGCGCCCGTCGCGAGACAATCGATTGGCCACTACCATATATGGTCGCATAAATTGGATCGTTATTAAGATTATCGCTCACGACTTCCAGAGGTCCAGCAGGTGACGTCGCACCAATACCCACGAAACCATTGCTATGAATACGCATTTTCTCACTATTCGCGTTCGTATAGAAAACAATTGGCGCAGCAACATTATTTGAGATTCCTACAGCATTGGCACCACCCAATGTGGCAATCCCTGAACCATTCACCCACATTTGAGCGCTGTTTCCAGAATCGCTGATAGCTTTAAAAGCTGCATATCCGTTCGAGTTGGTATTTTGTACTTTTGAATAGACGGTTCCTGATGCCCCAACATTGCCTGATGACAGAATATCGGTTGCTGAAAGTGTCGTGAATGCTCCCGTGTTCGGTGTTGTTGACCCAATGGTTCCAGGAGAAGCCCATGGAAGCAACGAAGAACTCAAAGTCCCCGTGGTGATTTTTGCCGCATCAAGGTTGGGAATATCCGTTGCGGGAATGGTCCCAACAGTGACAGCCCCACCGGATGAAGTCTGTTTGAGGTATTGACCGGATCCGCCGGTAGCACTGAGGTTTGCTCCCGTACCCCCGCGGCTTAATGCCAACTGAGCTTCCGACGACAGAACACCGGTACCGCTGTTGATCACCACATGGTCGGCGGTGCCGTTTGCTAATTTGGAACGAGCGATAGCGGCGGATGCGGAAATATTCGCATCGGCAATAGCTGCAAACGTCGGCACACCGGAACCATTCAATGTCAGAACTTGGTTGGAGCTCCCCGTTGCAGTGCTGAGCGCCACTGAACCACCATTGCCATAGAGGATCCCGTTCAGAGCGACACTGCTCACCCCGGTGCCACCATTGCCGACTCCCACAATATTGGAGCCAGCGATGCTTGCGGCGGAATCAGCGGCGATATTGGTGATAGCCCCGGTACCATCGAGGGTGATTTTACCGGTGGTGGCTTTCATACCACCAATGGTGGTGTTGGAAGCGATGCCAAGGCTGATGGTGCGATCGGCCGAAAGATCACCACCACCACTAAGACCGGTGCCGGCGGAGATCGAGCGGGTTGTGCCTACTTTATTATTAAAGGTCGTCCAATCAGATGAAGATAGGTAGCCGTTGGTGGTTCCATTGGCTTGACTGATGGATATATCAGGAATGGAGGAGCCGTTGGTCACTGAGAGTGGTGTATTGACTGAAACGTTGGTGACGGATCCAATATTGGGGGCGATCCAGGATAATTCACCGTTGGTATTAGCAGATAGAATCCGACCATCACTGGCGACGGAAGCGGGAAGTGTATAAACCAAATCCGCAGCGATATTGTCCGGTGCTTTTAGACCAACATAATTGTTGCCATTGGCGGAAAGTTCCTTGAGTCGCACTTCCCCAGTGTTCCCAGCCGCTGCCCCAAATGGGCCCAGTACCACACCCGTTTGCGCTGAGGTGGTGAGGCCCGAGGCTGTCACACTGCCGGTGGTGTTGATGGTGGTGGAACCGCCGATGGAAGAGGCACCGTTGATGGTGCCTGCGGTAATAGTTTTATTCGTAAGAGTCTGGGTACCCGCTTCAGTGACGATAACCCCCGAGGAAGGATAGGTGGCGGTGCTCGTCACGCCCGTACCACCCTGTGAGCCAGATAGCGGCGTAGTGAGTCCTGATAAAGAGGTGATATCGCTATTGGCACCGGAAGCGGCGGCACCTAGGTTACCGCGCGCGCTTGCGGCGTCGGTTGCCCCACTACCACCCTGAGCGACCGATAGTGCTGTGGTTAAACCACTCAACGACGTAATATCACTATTGGCTCCGGATGCAGCCGCGCCGAGGTTACCGCGTGCTCCTGCCGCATCGGTGGCGCCGGTACCACCATTCGCCACAGCCACGGTTCCCGTGACGTTGCCAGCGGTTGTTGCCGTATCCGCAGCGATATTGGTGATGGTACCACTACCGTCCAATGTGATCTTTCCTGTGGTGGCCTTCATACCACCGATGGTGGTGTTGGAAGCGATGCCAAGGCTGATCGTACGATCGGCGGACAAATCACCACCGCCACTTAAGCCCGTGCCAGCGGAGATCGAACGAGTCGATCCCACCTTGTTGTTAAAAGTATTCCAATCAGTCGAAGAAAGATAACCATCGGTGGATCCACTGGCCTGACTGATGGAAATACTCGGTGTTGAGTTGCCATTGGTCACAGAAATCGGCCCGTTGCCGGACACGCTGGTGACTGTACCCCCACCACCCGGAGATATCCATGACAACACCCCACTGGCGTTGGTGGACAGCACCTGTCCATCGCTGCCCACGGCAGCTGGCAGGGTGTAAACCATATTGTTGGTGACAGCATCCGGGGCTTTGAATCCCACGTAATTACCGCCATTGGCGGACAACTCATTAAAACGCGCTTCGCCAGTGTTGCCAGCCGCTGCGCCAAATGGTCCCAATACCACACCCGTTTGCGCTGATGTTGTGACGCCTGAGGCCGTCACGCTGCCGGTGGTGTTGATGGTGGTGGAACCGCCGATGGAAGAAGCACCGTTGATGGTGCCCCCGGTGATGGTTTTATTCGTAAGTGTCTGGGTACCCGCTTCAGTGACGATAACCCCCGATGATGGGTACGTTGCGGTGCTCGTCACGCCGGTACCACCCTGTGAGCCAGATAGCGGTGTGGTAAGTCCGGATAGTGACGTGATGTCGCTATTGGCCCCTGAAGCAGCCGCCCCAAGATTACCGCGGGCACCTGTCGCATCAGTGGCTCCGCTACCACCCTGTGCGACCGACAGAGCAGTGGATAATCCGCTTAACGAAGTGATGTCGCTGTTGGCACCGGATGCGGCGGCACCCAGGTTGGTTCGGGCTCCTGCAGCATCGGTGGCACCGGTACCACCATTCCCCACCCCAACAGTGCCGGTCACATTACCCGCTGTAGTTGCGGTCGTTGCAGTCGTTGCGGTATCGGCTGCAATATTGGTGATGGCACCGCTACCGTCCAATGTGATCTTTCCTGTGGTGGCCTTGATACCACCGATAGTGGCATTAGAGGCGATACCCAAGCTAATGGTGCGATCCGCCGATAAATCACCACCACCGCTTAAGCCCGTGCCAGCGGAGATCAAACGGGTCGATCCCACCTTGTTGTTAAAGGTATTCCAATCGGTCGAAGATAGATAACCATCGGTGGACCCACTGGCCGGACTGATGGAAATACTCGGCGTGGAGTTGCCGTTGGTCACTGAAATCGGTCCGTTGCCGGACACACTGGTGACAGTGCCACCACCTCCCGGAGAAATCCACGATAACACTCCGCTGGCGTTGGTGGACAGCACCTGTCCATCGCTACCCACCGCTGCTGGCAGGGTGTAAACCATATTGTTGGTGACAGCATCCGGGGCTTTCAATCCCACATAATTGCTGCCGTTGGCGACCAGTTCATTAAACCGCGCCTCTCCCGTCTCACCAGCATTTGTACCGAAGGCGTTGAGATTAACCCCCGCTTGCTTGTTGGATGTTACACTCCCAGCGGCGAGGTCGGTGCTTGTGGTGATAGTGCCCTGTTTACCGGCCAAGGCTGTGTTCACAGCATCCTGACTGGGAGCCTTATCGGTCACCCCTCCTGTAATGGCGTTATCCACCACGGCGGTTTTGGCCCGTGCATCCGTAAAATACTGTTTGGTGCCTTCACTCACAGCATCGGTGTCCAAAGTTTGCCAGGATTTGTCGCCGCGGAAATACTGCCCAGTTGTACCAGACGCGATGGCGGGTTCCTTGCTGTTAAAGGTCAAGAAATCACTGGCAACTCAAGTATCCATCACCCACACCCGAAGCCTGGCTGATGGAAATACCCGGCGTTGTGGTATTATTGGTCACAGAGATGGGTCCCGACCCCGTGACATTGGTCACCGTGCCTCCGTTGACCCCGGCTGGGGAAGTGGGTGTCCACTTCGAACCATCATAGGTCAACACCTGACCATTACTGGGAGTCGCGGTATCAATCGTTTGCCCCTGGATCGATGTGGCTGAGGGCGGTGATGCCCAGACAAAATTACCCGAACCGTCTTTGGTTAAAAACTCCCCAGCTGCCGGTTGAGTAAACGGTTTCACCGACAACTGACCATCGCTGTTAAAACCAACCGTCTTGTTATCCACCGGAATACGCGCCGCATAGGGAATCATATTCACCTGCTGGCGGGGAAACGGTGCTGTGGGAGCGTGGGTGAGGTCGGTGATCTCAATATAGGTGGGTTGAGCCACATCCCCAAACACCAGGGAGTAATTGGCGGCCGACAGGGTGAGTTTGATCTGAAAAATCCCTTCCTGGAGAGTCACACTTTCCAGTCCATTGGTGACTGTCAGCACTGGCGTACCATCTGCAGCCACATGAAAAAACGAAACCTTTAAAGCCACAGGACCGGAATAAGGCTTGCCGACGCTATCCACCAAACGCCCGGTATAAGAAAAATCATAATTGGTCTGCGCTGCAAGTGTAGAAGCCGCTCCGACAAAAAACACCAACGCCAACAGGCCTATGAAAAGGCTCTGGATGGCTTTGCGCCAGCAATGGTTGAATTTGTCCATCATGCCGAAAATTCTCCGGTTACCTTCTATAAGGATTTCGGCCAGGGGGGTAAAAACTTAAGAGGCTATAGCTTATCCCTATGTTTTCAAGGGGATAAAGGAAACAAAAACAAAACTAAAGTATGCATCACGCTGGAAAATCTGGAAAATTTGGCAATTCAACCCAGGAATAGAAGGAAAATCTTGTTAAGAGCTTGTTTAATGCGACACCCCTGGTCGGACAGCATATCCGTGGGAATTAGACGACTTGAACTTGTCGAACTCATTTGACAAATCAATGATTGTCGACTACAATCGACATTGTGTCTTATCGCATATATTACAGTAGGTTACATGGATAACATGGTTCTCAGAGTTCTGGATTCATGGAAATTTGAGGAGGATAACTCATCCAACCTATGGCAGCGTCGCATCCAAACTCAACGCCCTGCCCCCGACCTTGTGACCGTCATTACCGGAGTGCGGCGCTGTGGCAAATCAACACTATTGCGCCAACTTGTGTCGAACTGGTCGATCCCCACGGATCGCTGTCATATCATAAACTTTGAGGATCCGCGGCTCGTCGATCGCCTTAACGTTGGTCTCCTGGATGATGTGCTTGCTTCAACCTACATACGCCAAAAGGAAGGTGAGCGTTTTATCTTCTTTGACGAAATTCAAGCGGTGGATCACTGGCAAAAGTGGCTCCGCCTCCAAGTTGACCGACCATCGAACCATCACTTTATCATCACCGGCTCGAATGCGTCTCTCCTAGGTGGAAAACTTTCAACAGTTCTTACCGGAAGGCATCGCTCCTTTGAACTTTTCCCTCTTTCATGGGAGGAGTATCAACCAGCTTTCCCAAGGGATGATTTGGAAGGGTATATCAAACGAGGTGGTTTCCCGCGGGTATTGAGGGATAGCGAACCGGACAAAATGCTCGGTCAGTATTTCTCGGATATTGTCGAAAGAGATATCAGGGAACAACTCGGTGTTCGATCGGCAGCGGATTTAAAGCGTGTTTTTAAAACGATTTTTGAATCGATCGGATCAGAATTGAGCCTTCGTCGCCTATCTGGTGCTCTTAGCCTTTCTGTTGATACCTTGAGCTCCTATCTGGATGCGGCTGAGAGTGCCTACCTTTGTTTTTGTTGTCCCTATTTTTCCTATTCCGAACGTCAACGATCCTATCGTAACAAAAAATACTATGCGATTGACACCGCCCTGCGTCGAACCGTTATCACATCATCTGGAAACGACTTAGGAAAGGATTTTGAAAACATAGTTTTCCTGGCATTACGTAGAAAGTTCAAAAACATATCTTACTGGAAAGGCACGCAAGA
>JAKQGS010000201.1 GCA_029556045.1 Pseudomonadota bacterium
CCCACCTTATTCATGACCGCCTGACTAAAAAAGGCTAACGCGCCTGTCTGAGCTTTGATAGTCTTTGGTTTGCATCAACTTCGACATCAAAATCAAAAGGCGCGTTATGGGTGAAAGTATTGCATCAATCCAACCATCGTTCAACCGTTCAATTCGCATTGAGGGCCGTCCGGAGCGGTTAAGCGCTGAAACCGGTGCTTTATTGCTGCGTGAGGCCGACGAACGCCTTGGTTTAACGCGCGATCTGGCGGCCAACCTCAATGATCCCCGCCGGGGGGCCGTGAACCATACACTCACGGAACTACTGCGCACGGCGATTATGTTGCCAGCTCTAGGGTGGCGCGACCAGGACGATGCCGACTACCTCAGGAACGACCCGGCGCTTAAAACGGCGGTGTCCGATGACCGCGGAATTACTCCACTTACTGATGATGGTCAATCGCCTGGCGGGCTCGCTTCGCAGCCGACGCTTTCACGCCTACATGAGGCGCTCAGTTCGGAAGAAAATCGTAGTGTCCTCCGAGATTTTTTACTTGAAGGTGCCGCACGCCGCCTCAAGGCAACTAATGCCGGTCATCGGCAGCGTTACGTCACGTTGGACATTGACAGCATTCCAGTCGAGGTCGATGGCAGTCAGCCAGGGGCCGAATACAATGCCCACTATGGGGCGACGATTTTCCACCCCCTCATTGCCACAACTGCGGAGTTGGGCGACATACTCGACGTCAAATTGCGGCCAGGAACGGTCCACACCGCCGAAGGCGGACTTGATTTTATCCTCACACTGGTCAAAGCGGCAAAGACCAAACTCTGTCAAGTCGCAGCCGTTAGGATCGATGCTGGTTTCCCCGATGACGTAACTTTATGCGGGCTCGAAGGTGAGGGAATCCCTTATGTTGCACGGATCAAGAATAACTCCGTACTTGATAGGATGGCGGAACCGTACTTGGCCCGTCCGGTCGGACGTCCACCGCAGGAGGGACGCACATGGACCGTCGAGATGTCTTATCAGGCAGCAGCTTGGTCAAAGTCGCGACGCGTCGTCTTGGTCATTGTGGAGAATCCCGGCGACATTTTTTTACACCATTTTTGGTTGGTAACCAGTTGGACAAAAGATGAAATGCCCGCCGATGATCTTCTGCCGCACTATCGCCAACGAGGTACAGCAGAAGGTATATTCGGTGAGTTGATGGACGCAATCTCGCCAGCTTTATCATCGAATAAACGCCCTAAAAAGCATTACCGCGGCCGGATACTGCCCCACAAAAAGCCTCTAAATTTATCCTTTTATGTAAATGAGGTACGCCTCATTCTTGCGGCCCATGCCTATAACCTTGCCCATGCTATTCGCAGTGTAGCTGAATGCGCTCTCGGTTCTGGCATGACAATCAAACGCGTGCGTGAACGTCTTCTCCGTGTCCCGTCCCGTATCACTTTACATGCGAGACGGATGATCGTAATCATTGCCGACGAGGTTCGTGAACGGTGGGATCTACTTTGGCGCACAATGCAGAAGCTTCATCACGTTGCCTCTTGACCAGCTCGATTCTCCTGATTAGACCTCTAAAATTGACAAAAATGCCCGCCTAACGGACTAGGCTAGGGTCAAAAATTGTCATGAAAGGACTACCGGGGCCAAGTGTAGTTGAAGTCTCTCATAAATTTCCCTCAGCTAACATCAAGGGCACCATTAGCCAAAGTTCATGAATAAGGTGGG
>JAKQGS010000206.1 GCA_029556045.1 Pseudomonadota bacterium
ACCACCTGAAAGCGGGCGTCTTCGTTCAGCACACGCAAATGGTTGCGCCCCATGCGCCCTAATCCAATCAGGGCCACGGGGATGGGGGTTGTGAGGTTTTGGGTCATGGTTCAGCTCTTCAGGGCTTGCAGCATCGCCTCGGCGGCGTACTGGCATTCTTCCATGGTGATGCCGGCAAACAACGGCAGGTTGATCACATGACGGCTCAAGCGATGACTGCGATCCATGGCGGACACTTTCAGTGCGTTTTGCGCCGGCGGCTGGATATCCAGCGTCTGGGGATAGGTGCGGGCGCAGCCCACACCCTTGGTTTTCATCAGCTCCACCAGCTCGTCGCCGGTTTTATGGCGGGCCACCAGCACCGAGAGATAACCGTTGCTCTCCACCCCTTTGGGGGCCTGATGCACCGTCACCAGATCCTGATGAGCGGCAAAAAACTCCTGATAGAATTTTTCACCCGCACGACGGCTGGCCAGGAATTCATCCATATGTTCCAGCATGCGATAGAGATAATTGGCAGCGGGTCCGCTCATGCGGGAATTCCAACCCACATGGCTGTAGGTATAGTGTCCATCGCGGCCGTGGTTGCACAGAGAACGTATGGTTTTTTCCAGCTGGGGATCTCCGGTGGTGATGCCACCGGCATCGCTGCTGGCCCCCAAAACTTTCGCGGGATAAAAGGAGATGGTGCCCACGGTGGCGTCCTTGTAAACGGACTCGCCATTGACTTTGACACCATAGGCCTGTGCCCCATCCTCCAGTAATTTGATGCCCTGGTCCTGGCAATAACGGCGCATTTCCCCCAGGCGGGCGGAGGTCCAGCCATAGAGATGGACCATGATGGCAGCATCGCATCTGAACTTTTCATGGGCGGTGGTAAATTCCTCAAAACACATCTGCAGATCCACCGCATCGATGTCCACCAGCACCGGTTCAGCACCCACCTGCACCACCGCCTCAAACGGGGCCCAGAAGGTCATATTGGGAACCGCCACCCGGTGGCCGGGGCCGATGCCCATCGCCTGCAGGCCGATCACCAGCGCGTCGGTGCCGTTGGCGCAGTTAATGAAGTGCTTGACCTCCATCGCGCCCTCCAGGGCCCGCTCCAATTTATTGACGGTGGGGCCACCCACAAACTCGCATTGGTCCAAGCATCGCTCCCAGTCCTGCATAACGTTGGCTTTGATTTTGGCAACCGAGCGGGACAAATCAATAAATGGTATTTGCATAAACCTTCCCAAGGATGGAGTGCGATAGCGCTGAACCCGACAATTTATCCAAATGGGGCCAAAAAGCAAGAAACCTTCGCGGGGTCCCAGGGGGCGTTGCATTTGATTTTGAGAATCAGTCGCATGTCATTGATAAAGTTAACTTTTCGTCAAGTTGCGTACGGATACTCTGTGGTAGTATCCCCCATGACATCCCCTTCTAACCCCCTCATGCTCTCAGGAGGCCCCTCATGCGGATATTCACAGCGTCCATCTGTCTCGGTGTTGCCCTTCAGCTGGTCGGCTGCGGCGCCATCGATAAAAAGGAAAACAAAAACGTCGCCAACAATTCGGAACACGGGAAGGCGGAAAGCCACAACATGGGGCTGAACTGCATGTCCTGCCACCGCAGCGGTGGCGATGGTAAAGGCTACTTCATGGTGGCGGGGACCACATTTAAGTCGGATCAGAAGACCACCGCCCCCAACGGCACCATTGAACTGTTCACCGAACCCCAAGGAGCTGGGACCAAGGTGGCCACCATCGGCGTGGATGCCCTTGGTAACTTTTACACCACCAACACCTATGATTTTGGGACCGGAGTCTATGCGGCCTACACGCCAGCGGACGGGGAAACCCAGTACATGACCGATAAAACCACCACGGGGTCCTGCAACTCGTGCCATGGGGTGAGTACGGATAAGATTTTTGCGCCATAAAAAAGGAAAGCGGATGGATGACGATCAAGTGAAATTACGGCAGAACCCGCCCCAATCGCGCCCATGACAGCAGATAAAGATCCTGGCCATCATTTCCTTTGATGTGCCGGGATATTCCTCTTTTTTCCGTCACCACCAGACAGGGCACCTTCAATTCGGTACTGAAACGATAGGCCGCGGACGTCGGGGCCGCTTGCCCTTCTTTAGCTTCTATCAGCAGCCACGGGTCGCCATCCCTGGTTAAAAGGAAATCAACTTCCGCACCATCGTGCGTGCGAATAAAGTGCAGATCCATCTGCTCCCCAAAGCGGTCACGGTAAAGTGTCACGGCCCGAAGAAGCGAGGCTGCCACATAATTCTCAAATCGATTTTGTTTGGCTGCCCGCCAATCCATGTAATACCATTTTTGCTCCTGCTTGTAGGCACGACTGATTTTTCTTGAAAAGGGCGATACCGGAAAAATCAGGTGGACGCGATTGAGGGTTTCAAGCCAGCGGCGAATGCTGCCATGGGTGGTTTCTAAATCCCGGGCATAACTCTGATAGCTGGAAACACTGCCAATATTTGGTCCCAGCAGATTCACCAAACGTTCGATTTTATCCACTTCGATAATACGGGTTAGATCTCGCAGGTCTTCTTGAATAATGAGATCTCGATGCTTCGCTGACCATCTTTTCCAGAATGTCTCCGACCCCGAGAAAAACGGTTCGGGAAAGCCACCGACCGCCATCAGGGTATCCATATCAATCTGGCTGGCATCCGTTTCGCCCGCAGCGGCTTGTGCCAGGTCGCTGGCGGTCGCAAACAATTTAAAGTCGTTTTTACAGAGGTCGGCTAAATTCAGGGGGAAGAGGTGGGTGTGAAAGTATCGGCCAACCAACGAATCACCGCTCTTTTTAAATGTCTCCAGCCGGGCGCTGCCGGTTACGACAAAACGAAACTGATCACGATGGGAGTCGAAAATTCCCTTAAGAATATCTTTCCATTTTTGACGTTTATGGATTTCGTCAAAACAGATCCAGGGACTGGCGGATCCCACAAAAAAATCGGGATCCCTGGCATAAGCCTCTCGGACTTTCCTGTTATCCCAGTTGAAGTATCCTTTCCGATCCGGGCAGAGAGTGGATATGACCAATGTGGTTTTACCGACCTGGCGAGGACCGGATAAAAACAACATCCTCCCCCCCAGCCATTCCGGCTCGGTCCAATAGGGTAAAATTGAACGAAAGTTATCGTATATTTGTTTCATAATAACCAGTTTATCGCGTATTTCTGGTCATGTCAAACCACATTATCGCATAATATCTATGTGTTTTTGGTGACATAGCTGAAATAATGACTGATCATCGCTATCCAGATGTCTGTCCTGGATTTCCGTTAAGAAAGCTCCGATTCTGAGCCCCCTCAGGGCGAACAGGCGTAGGTGTTCGTGATGCCGTTATCCCGGTGTTTGTCGGTGCAGGTGAGGGTTCCGCTCGCTTCTTTGGTTATGGTTAGTTTTTCTTCAATGCCGTTCTGAAA
>JAKQGS010000208.1 GCA_029556045.1 Pseudomonadota bacterium
GCCTGCAGGGCCTGCCAGGCTTTTCTCTGAAAGGCGGTTCCCTCCGGCGCCAGCGGTATATCAAAGGTTTGTCGCTGCCCGTCAAAGTATTCTGCCAGCTGACGTTTGACTTGCTCCAGCAGCGGCGTTGATCGCTCAACAGCTGGATCTTCAGTGTCCTGCAGGGAAGTGGCATCGACGCCCAAGTCCACCGAGCATAACTTACCGTTACATTCGAATAGGCTGATGGGGCCGAGGGGGCTCGCCATGACTTGGAAGTAGCGGAACATTCTGGACTCCATAGAACGACTGTGACCTGTTTGGGAACCGGGGATGGATTATTCCCCGGTTCTCTGTGGTGGTCAAGGGGCAACCTGTTCGTCAGTTAGGGCCCGGGATATGGGGGTCATAGGTGTACCATATCTGATCCCGCGCACCGTTGCAGGGCCGCAGGTGCAAGAGGGGATAGGCTATGCCAGCCCCCCATGGGGTGGATGGGGCTGAATAAAACGATGATAGGCACACCCCCGTTTGCTCGTGACGGATCTGTTGACCTTCCCGGATCCAGACCTGGTTTGGCAGACCGTTGCAAGCATCCAGTTCCGCATAGGAAACATCTGTGGAGGGTTGCATGCAAAGTTTGCTGGTATCGTGCTGAATATAACCGCGACTGACCGGCAGCTTCCAGATCTCCGAAGGTCCGTCGATGTTCAATTTCAGAGGCACGCCGTAGGTAGCGGCTCCATCCAGAGAGATCGTGCGGCTGCCGGTGGTGTAGAGTCCGCCCATGATCCAAGGGGGAAACTGCAGATCCGGTGGCGTGGGAGTGCCGTAGGCGGCGTAATTATTCAAACGGTTGATGGCCTCCACCATGATATCCGCACCATAAAAATTGATGCGGGATGCGGTCATCTCCGCGATCGGCTGGGAAAGATAAAAATTGATGGCATCCATGCGGCAGGCGGTGCCGGGAAAATCGACGGTCTGGGTTATGTGATATTCCGGTTTGGCGCTATCCACCCGATCCAAGCCAAGATGGTCGATCAGGCGGATGGAGGCGTGGGTGCATTCCATGGGATTGATGTCCCCGTAAATTTCGGTTTTGATCTCCATGGCGTTATTCAACTTGATCACCATCTCCTGCAGTTTAGTGGCGGTGGCCATCAACTCGCCGCGATAGGGGGCTTTGATAAAGCCGGTCTTGCCATAAGCCGTTTGGATAAAAGCCAGGCGCACCGCAATGGCGGTGAGGTACCCCGGATAGGCGAGCACATGAAAGAACCGCTCATCCGTCACATAGGGACCCGTCGCTCGAAAGATGGCAGGCCGCTGCTCAAACTCCGTGATAGCCAGACGGGAGGCCACATCCGCATCCCGGAGGATATTGGCATCGGTAGGGTTTTGCGCCAGATAGACCAGGGAAATGCGGGCTGCGGTGACGTGCTGCAGGGCATCCAGATAACGATTTAAGGCTTCTTCGTTGGCGGCTTTTACCGCCGCATTTTCCATGCGGCGCACGGTGTCCCGCACCGCCTCCACGGTACCCTCAATGCGATCCAGTGAGGCCTGCATGGCATCGAGTTGCTCCGGAAGTCTGGCGAGGGGATCCGGCTCGGTGGGCATATAGCCGATGAACTGCAAAAACTCCTTGCTCTTTGTCGCCACCTCTTTGGCGGTGCTGGCGGCCGCCATCACGGAAGCGGGATCCACCATGCCGGAGGCGGGTGGGGGGATCATTAACAAGCTGGCGACCGCATAAGCCGCAAGACGGGTAACAGGTTTCATAATGCAACTCCTTTGCTAAATCCGAAGGTAATGTTGAGCAAGGAGTTACACCCATCATTCCGGTGGAGACTATTAGATTTTATCTATTGGGTAATTGCAGGTATTCCCCATCCGTGAAGGCCAATCGAGCGTGGTTTGGGAGTTATTTAAAATAGGGATCCCTGCCATAGCTCTTGAATAAATTCTTGATAGGGTAAAATTTCGATCCCATCATCGAGTTTCCGTCGATGGGAATCAAGCGACACAACGATTAAGCGTTTTACGTTTGGGTATTCCACTTTGAATTGCCGAAGTCCCTTAAGGTGATCAGAATTAACCTGTGTAGTGGACTTGGCTTCGATAGCAACGGGCGCATCACCGCCAATGATAAAATCGACTTCAACTCCGGTTGTGAGCTGCCAATAAGAAATGGACTCCAAACGATCCTCGTATTGATTGTAAGATCGCAATTCATGTGCGATCCAATTTTCAAAAGCCTTTCCAAACAACTCATTTCCTGGTGATAATGTGCCTCTTTTTGCAAGTGCATTCACGATTCCCACATCCCCAAAATAAAATTTGGGGGACAGGGTTGTACGCCGTTTAGGCCTTTTTTGAAATGCAGGAACAAACCATCCGATCAGTGTGTCTTCCAAGATGGAAAAATATTCTTTGATGGTATTGACGGCGACCCCAACATCTCCTGCAAATGGGGGATGGGTGAGATAGCGAGTAAATTGGTCTGACTTTAGGAGGTCAATCCAGATGGCATCAGCAAATCGATGATGCAAAAGGGTCGATTTTCCTGACTGGCGGGCACCCCAGAGAAAAAACGTCCGACTTGCAGAATTATCTATTTTTATCAAACGATTATACAGATGATCACCCGCGATGCTAAAATTCATGAAATCTTGCAGCTAAGTTGATGGCATGTCATTTATTCATTAAAATCAGGTGGTTGTTGTTTTTATTCGGGTATTTTCGGGAAGATGCCTGTCAATGCCCGGTGGCTTTGGGAAAAACCTCTATCGAGTAACTGCTGGTATTTCCCATCCGTGAAGGCATTATTCCCAGATATAACCATCCATGGCTAGAAAACCCCAGGTGAAGCTGCGATGCCAGCAGCGCACCGCGCGGTCTTCCCCGGCACCCATGGCCACAAACAACGGCATAATATGGTCTTCGGTGGGGTGGTTCTTGACGCCGCCCGGTGTGGTTTTGCGGTAAGTGAGCAGAGCCTCAGATTGACCCTGTAGAAGTTGGTGGTGGACCCAATCCGAAAACTCTGCTGCAAAAGGCAGGGGAGGGGTGTGCTCGTCCGTGCTGCCAAAGTATCCCAGATTATGAGTGACAGCGCCGGAGGCCAGCACCAGCACGCCCTGTTCCGCCAGACCTTTGAGATGCTGACCCAGACGGTAATGAAATGTGGGATTCTGTCGACGACTGGAAATGGCAATCTGAAATGTCGGAACATCCGCACGGGGAAACAGACGCATCAGAGGAACCCATGCCCCGTGATCGAGTCCGCGGTTGTCATCGAGACGGGACGGCCAACCGCCCGCCTGCAGCGTTTCATGAACCTGCTGCGCTAATGCGGGAGCCCCCGGAGCGGGGTAGGTCATGGTGTAGAGTTCGGGAGCGAATCCCCCAAAGTCATGGATGGTTTTGGGTTGTGGTGCTTGCGAAATCAGAGTTTCCGCCGTATCCCAATGGGCGGATACCACCGCAATGGCTTTCGGTCGCGGTAACTCAGCCCCCAGTTGATCCCAGGCTTGCAGGGCAGCACTCTGGCTCAACAATACATCGGGAGCACCGTGGGAGATGAAAATCACAGGTTGCTTGACGGTGGGCATGGTGATCTCCTTGCTGGTGCAGGTCCGCATGGTTGAACCGATCGGTGTCCGGTGATTTTACACCGATGTTTGCTCATCACACCATACGAAAGAGCGACCTCTTTATGAAAGCAATTTGCCGCTAGATTCGAACATTCTCCAATTGACCGGACCAGCATCAATGCCCCGAAGTATTGGTAACTATCCGAATCAAAGGGGACTGTTTGACAAAATCAAAAAGTCCGACCTAGAATGGTAAAAGACAGGTCCACATACTAAGGAGATACCGAATGAAACTATATCTACGTGCTTCCACTTTATTGATGGCAGCAGTTTTGGGAGCAAGCTCTGGTTGCAAATCAACGGATAGGTCTACGCCTGATGTATCGGCAACCAGTGATATCGCCAGCGGTAATGTTTTATTTTGGGTCGAGGGTGGGACTTTAAACCGTGGTGAATGTAAAAATGGGCTACCCGCTTTACGTATCAACTGCACTTTAAACGTGATGTCCCATCCCATGAATGCTAGGTTTAATAACAAATGGGCCGCACTTAGTGGCCAAAAGAGCCCTACGCCAACCAAGGACCAGCATGATAGATTCGAAGCTGATCGCAACGCAAAGTTAAAGGGATACGATGAACAACTTGCCAAGATTGATAAGATGATCTCAGAATCCGGTTCAAACCCTGTATTGGAAGGTCAGAAAACCGCAACCAAAAACGAAAAGGATCAGTTCGCCTCTGCCACATTGTCCCAGTTAGAAGCGCTTAAAACTGCAAAATCCTACGGTGAATTTGTCACGATGGCCCTAGCAACAGATATTGTATTCAATGCCAATACCAATCAGGAAATGGCCCCCTATAAGTCTCTCATCGACTCCATGAACAAGACACTGACAGCTTTGGAGAGGGGATTTCTCTGCCAGGCTAACCTTGACCGCACCATAGGGGGTGAGGGTTATATTCCCCACTATGTCAGTGGCTTTAGCCGAGATAGAGGTGCTGCTGCCAGTAAGTGCCAGGCGTCTTACGATGAGAACTATTATCATAAGAAGAGCCGCAATCATAACGAAAGTTGCAGCACCAACTGCAAAGAAGTTTACAAAGAAGATATTCCCGGACTTATGAATGATTATATCCGGGTTCAAAATCAGAACAGAGCAATGAAGGGAGTTCTGGTCCCCACCCGTTACTGAAATTTGGTACCTATAGATGTTGGTCCCCCGACAATCAGTTCAATCAGCGATAAAGCCCTATCCAGATGGATAGGGCTTTTTTTTACCGACGTCGGCAAATGAGAAGGTTCTTTGTGATCTGAAAAACAAAACCCCCGCCGGTGAAACCAGGCGGGGGATTATAGTCAGAACCGACAGAGTCGTGCGATTATTTAACGCACTTGATCTGCTTGAGTTCCACCCGTTTCGGGTCCTTGATAATAACCACTTTACCATCAGCAGCGGTAAAGGAGGTCAGAGCGCCGGTGCCACCCGAAGTCAGGATAACTTCCGAACCTCTGGCGTAGGACCACTCGGAACCCAACTGACCTTTGCAGGCAGCGTCGTTTTCCGCAACGGTGGATTTGACATCAACATTGATAGGACGAGAAGGTCTTGTGGTGATGGCGTTGGTTTCTGAATCGTTTTGTTCCGCACCGCAGGCGAACAATCCCATGACGACCATCAGACAGCTAGCTTTCATCAGATTTTTCATGCTTAAGACTCCTCTCGATTTTGTGAGCAAAAACGAATCTCCGAAAGCGTTTATATTAAAAATCATAATATAAGTCAAGTTTAATATTAAAATATTATAATACAAGCACTTTATATTATATACCTATAATCGCGATGGACCGGAGTAGCTGCAGCGATT
Source organism: Pseudomonadota bacterium (assembly GCA_029556045.1). The sequence continues at coordinate 5,445 of JAKQGS010000208.1, forward strand.
CTGAATTTTGAACGATTCCATTCAAGTCCTTACATTTAATGCCGAATATCTTGGAGTTAGAGCTCGAACAATCTTCGAAGTGATCTGGACACCCCCAAGGCATGAGGTGATGTTGCATGGCGAAAAAGGTAACGACCGGGCCTTTGCACGAAATGCCCAAGGATTTGGGTGCGGCCATCAATTCAACATCCGCAATCAAAGCCGCTTGGGATGATATCACCCCACTGGCCCGGAATGAGTGGATATGCTGGGTCACGTCAGCGAAAAAAGACGAAACCAGGCAACTGCGGATCGAGAGGGCCAAAAAAGAACTGGGTGAGGGCAAACGTCGTCCCTGCTGCTGGCCCGGGTGTCCGCATCGCCGACCGAAGGCTCAAAAGTGGTTTAAGTGAATAGAAGAACATTTGTTCTCATAAACCCACGTTGTCGTGCGGTTTTATTATGAATACATTATGGCCACGAGATCCGAGTAGTCACTATTTTTCCTGGCCTGCATCAGTGCAGCGATGTATGCCGCCCGTCTCTTTGCTGGATCATTTTGCAGCTTACGGCCCCATGTGGGGACTTCATACTGGTTAAATCGGCAAATCTGCTCCGTGATAATTCGGCCGAAACGGCCGTTGCGTGCTGCTGACAATGGCCAATATGATCGGCTGATTAGGGTTGTGTCGCAGGTAGAGGACCACCAGCAGATACAAAAAGACAGAAGGGTTCCCTAACCAGTTGCGAGAATTGCAGCAAAATGCTTTCAAACGCACGATTATTTGACAGTGCAGATTAGGTATTTTCGGTATTCACTCCATAGCCGATCGTCGTTTGAGTGTTCCCGACAGCGCTGTGCCCGGTGCCACAGTATTAAATAGGGCGCGTTCGCCAATAAACCGCCGCATTTACCCAGCTGAACAGCCACTTCATGATAATTCAGGTCTTATTCCGTTCCACTTCATTGGGTAATTCTGCATGCTCTGCATCGGCTCTGAAATTTTTATCAACTTGT
>JAKQGS010000211.1 GCA_029556045.1 Pseudomonadota bacterium
GATAAACCCATCGGTGGTATTCTGCATCTGGGCTGCCAGGCTCTTTAACTCCTTGTATTGCTCCATTTCCACGTCTTTAAGGCGCAGTTGTCCCTTCAGGGTGAGCACTTCATCCTGGAGTTGGCGGATGTTGGTGCCCTGGTCACGGCGCATCGCCTCCAGCGACTCAAGGTGCTGACCCAGGGCCCCCGTCAGCGCTTTGAGCGGTCGATCGAAAATCTTGCGGGGGTCCGGCAGGGCAAATGGGTCCAGCGCCAATTGGTCCACCCATTTACCCAGAGTTTCAATATCCCGTTTAACCTGCCAGGACAGGGAACGAAAGCGGGAGGCGGCTGCAAAAGTCAGGCCGATGGCCAGGAGAGCGAGCAGGACGATGATGGCTTTCAGGGCCGTGACGGAAACATGCAGGTAGTTCCAAAGATACACTGCCATCCAATGGCGACTGATCACGGTTGCTGCTATGCCGTCTGGTCCCGCTGATTCCGCATGAATGACGTAGGTATCAGGGGAAGTGGGGGCTTGGGCCATGATATCCAGACGGAGGGGGCGGGCAAACTTCTGGAGAGCGGGGGCTGCGGCCAACCATTTGTCATGGATGAGAAGCTGTGTGGCCAGGATATAACGGCGTCCCTGGCTATCGGTCACAGGAGTTGACTGTTGCAGGACCGGCAGACCATCCTGGTCCAACCACGAGAACTTGGATCGGCCGCTATCCTTGGGATCGCAGCCGGATGCCTTTAAATGGCCACTGGCTGGGGCCACCAGCAGGGGAGCACAGGAGTCGCTGTACACCCGGATGGTGTCCACCACGCCAGCCCGCACATGACCTTCCAGGAACTGATGGCTGGAATTTTCCAGGCCCCCCGCGAGGTTTTCCAGAAAGGTGGTGTCGGTCTGGAGTTGGGAGGCAACTCCGGTGAGACCGGCCTGAGCTTCCTGAATAGCGGAGACGGCAGCCTGGCGCGCAGCCCGGAGGTCCTTATCAATGCTGGCAAAGGGGTCGTGTAAAAAAATCAGGGTCATCAAAAGTATCAAGGATGCAGCTAAGCCAGCAAACAGTTTCACGCAGGATCCCTCCCTAGCATTATGACTTAGGGGACGTTCAAGATCGTCCGTGCTTCATCAGCGTCCCCTCTTGAATCGAACACAAAAAATAATGTCTGTAATACCAATTACTTTACATGGGTAGGGGTAAAAAAAGAACAAAAAAAAAGCCACCGTGACCGGTGGCTTGTTTTGTATGCGCAATCTCGGGGATCAAACGGGGATGCCAATGGCGTCAACCATGTCCTTCAATTCTTTGCGTTGCTCCGGCTTCAGATATTTGCCGTTTTTAAACAGCGCCGCCAGCGATTCTTTGGCATTGCCGGTGATGTTGGCATATTCGCTGGCGTCAAGTTCGCCAAATTTACTCATGAGTTTGTTAAACACTTCATCACGATCGATATCGGCACCGGTCGACCATTTGCCTTTGCGCAGGGCATTGGTGGACAGGGCAACGATGCGGCTGAAGCGGGCGCCGTTGGTGCCGGAACGGCGAGATTTGCCAGCGCGGCCTTTGGCTTTCAGACGTGTCAGCAGCTCGTCGTAGCTGAACGCGAAACTTGATTCCACTTCCTGCAAGCCCAGCGGTGTATCCTGGACGGATGTCCATACGATGTTTAAGGTGTCCCCTGGTCTTAGTTGTACTTCTGCCATGTTGATATTCCCCCCGGTTAATGATGATATTCGACTGTGTCAGCCCTTTCATTCTTTCATTGCATCGCGAGAAAGAATGGGAATGGCATCGTTTGAAAGCAAGAAAGTTGTTAACAATCATATTGCGCTATTGTGATGTCAATGGAATCATCAACACTACGTGGCTTCCACACCGATGACCTTTTCTTATTAAAACCATTTTGGGCTGTCAATAAAAAACAATTAAAAAAATTAAAAATCGATAGATTGATTCATTAGTGTCCAAAGAAGCGGCTTGGAGGTAGGGTGAATGTCTTGATAACATATTCAAATATTTAATAAAAGTGATTGATTCAAGGGCTGGATAGCATGTCTGCCCGACCCGGGAAACGGGCGCGGAGAAAGGTTTGGAGATGGCGCGGCACACCAAATGGGGGGGGCAAACACGCCTATTGTTCCTGGCGCTGCTGGGGATGATCTTCATGCGCCTGGTCTGGATGGAGATTCGCACCTACCAACCGGTTATTGACCTAAAAGGCTTTGTGGCGATTGAGCATGTGAATGATTATTTTCCCTCATGCACGCACGCCGAGTCGCTGAAATCCCATCTCATGCGCATGACACACCGTGAACCCGCTTTTCATCGTCTGAGCATTCAGTCCGAACCTGGTGCCCATGGCCTATTAGCCTGGATCTATGGGGTGTGGGGCTGCACTGGCGGATCCATCAGTGAGGGTAAAATTCTGCGTTTGAATCAGGCAGCGCTGGTGATTTGTGTGTTCCTGGGGGCATTACTCGCACGCCTGGTGACGAGTTCCTGGCTTATGGCGGCGGTGGTGGCGGCAGTTTTGTTAAGCCGTGGACGCCTGTTGGCGGAGATTGCCCTGTTCAGCGATCTTTGGCCCATGATGGTATTGGTGATGACATGGGGTGTCTGTACGGCGCACTTCCTGCGGTCAGCCTCCATGATCACGCTGGTAGGATCCTATCTGGCGATATTGATAGGGGCTCTATTGAATAGCCAACTGCTGGTGCTGGGACTTGTGGTACCAGTGATGGTTGCCATCGGGTATGCCCTGCGCCCGATTCTGGTGCGGCCGGTCCTGATGCAGATGCGCCAGGAACAGGGGGTCCGCCGCAGCCTGCAGAAAAAGGGGGCAGGTCTGCTGTCGATACCCGAGTGGTTGGAATCCCCCGCCTGGCATCGTTTCAGGGATATGATGGGATTGGGGGCGAATTACGACCTGGCCCCCGAGATTCCCTTTCATCAGCGTTACCAGCGGGGAGGATTGTTGCGACCGCTGGTGGTGCCTTTTGTCTTATGGATTTTCCACCAGCAACGATGGCTTTTGGTGCTGGGAGTGTGCGGTTTACTGCTGATGGCTGTTTCCTGGGTGACGCTGCTTAGTGGAGCTTTGGGGGATTATGTCCTGAAACCCCTGCCGGAGATCATTGCCGCAGCACGTCATCTCAATGTTGGTCAGGAATGGGGACCATGGCTGCAGCAGTGGCGGGGTCCACTAGATTTGGACCTTTATGTTGTGCTGGGTTTGGCGGTGTGGGGTCTTTGGCCCATGGCGGACCGAGGCCTGCGGCACTACTGGGAGTTCAACGTATGCCTCGTGGCGGGGTTCCTGTTCACCTCACTTTGTTCCTGGGGCTACCACCTGCTGCACCGCCTGTTTGCGGACTTCACCAATCATGGGGGGGCAGGGGATTGGGATGCTTATATCCTGACATCCATTGATCGCAGCAGCATGGTGATTCTATGGTTTGAGCCGCTGCTGCTGGCCGGGGGGGTCCTGTCGATTTGGCATATTTTGCAAGTTGTCGGCCATAGGCTCAGGAATTCAGGGGCTTGATGTGGTTTGGGTGAAGCGAGGGACCTGTGGATTTTGTGATCGGCTCTCTGCAGCGTCTGCTAAATGCGAATGTTGCTGTTGTTTCGCTTATGATTTTATCTTTTGCCAACCTTGTGTTGGTATCCTAATAATAAAATTTTGGTCAAAAATGTCGCAAAAAGCGGTGCCTGCGGCTGCTTTTTTCAGCCTGTGCGACAGGCGAAAAAATTGATGTTTATCTTTGAATTTTATTTTCTGCCAAAATTAAATTTAAATTTTTGCATAAAAAATTTGGTAGTTCTCTAAACGTTTTTTTCCCCTCGTCGATGAGTCAGGTGTTCCGGATGTGATGATTGGCATCCCACTCCGGATCAGCACACAGACTTATCACAGGGAGATAAAAACATGGGAATGCGTATTCGAACCAACGTGGCGGCCTTAAAGTCACAGAGAACTCTGAGCGGGACCAATGAAGCCCTGCAGGGGAACATGGAGCGACTGTCCAGCGGTTTTCGCATCAACAAAGCCGCAGACGATGCGGCGGGTCTGGCGATTTCCGAGCGGATGACGACACAGATTCGTGGTCAAGATCAGGCGCGACGTAATGCCAATGACGGAATCTCGCTGGCGCAGACAGCGGAAGGCGCTCTCGAGTCCGCAAGC
>JAKQGS010000243.1 GCA_029556045.1 Pseudomonadota bacterium
TAGAAAGTTCTTAATCAACATCCTGGAAAATTTTTTCTGGTAATCCCAAAGCCACCTTAGGATCCGACTTAACCCGCCTTAACATCAAGGGATCAAGAGCTGCCCTCAGGGGGGCCATCAAAAGCAGCTTTTCCTCTCGAAACCTCGCCATTTGGGTATAAGTCGCAAAGTCGCGCTGTTGTCCAAGATAACCGGGGTTCAGCCACTGAATGATGGACCATAACTCACCCGCTCGATTCTCCACAGGTGTGCCGGTCATTGCCACACGATGACGAGACTGCAACAGATTGGCAGCTTCCGTGACTTGCGTGTCCGAATTTTTAATCGCCTGGGCCTCATCCAAAACCACAACATTCCATTCCACTTTGGACAGCGCCTTCTGATGAAGTCGTAAGCGGGGATAGGTCACCAAACAAACATCGGCGCCTTCCCAATTCATCGCCCCTTCCCCCACGATACCAACTTTTATTTCGGGTGCGAACCGAACCAACTCTCTCTGCCAATTCACCAACAAAGTTTTAGGCATCACCACCAGACTTGGCACCACTTCCCCACGCAGAAGTCGCAACAGGGCTATCACCTGGAGAGTTTTTCCAAGCCCCATTTCATCGGCGAGACAAACCCCGAACCCGACATGTGTTCGCAAATACATCCAAGCCACTCCCTCCTTTTGGTAGGGGCGAAGGATTGATTCGAGGTCACTTATTTTTTCTCGCACAAGACGTTCTGCCAGTGGTTCAAGTGCTTCCTGATCCAGCACCTTAAGAACCGGCGTAATATTTAAGCTGAGCTGCCTGACATATTCTTCGGGACTCATGCCAGTCGATGCTTCATTCACGGCACGGCGATGAACCGTCCAAATTTCGGATAGGCGCAGGGATTTGAATTTAGCGTACACCCGCTTTCGAATCAGAAACTGTTCCGTCTTTTTACGATAAAGCTCTGCATCAATGATTAATCCAGACGGCAAACACAGATGCCCCGTTTTCATTTTACGCGCTGCTAGCCAGTCTTCTTCCGATACAGGATGGCCACCAACCTCAAAATAGGGCCGTGCCACAAAACGTAAGTTGGCACTCAATTCCGATAGAGATTCCAACGCCTCGTCCAACGAACGACCAGAAGACGTCAACTTGCCGACGATTCCCCGCACCAGATGTAACAACCCAACAACCGATTTTGTTTGATTGCCCCCCTCCAACAATTCAAACTGCACGGACAGTCGCACATCCGACGTAGCGAGACCTCCATCCACCACAGTTAGGGGCCACTCATTCCATACTGGATCGTTGTATGAACTAGAACGATTGGATACAAACGGCACTTTTATCCAGGGCGATACTCCTAAAAACCAGTCGTAGACTTTCGTCCAGCTAATCCGTTGACCGCCTCCTCCACCCCCCACCTTGATGGTGGGGGTCAGGTGCCCCTGTTGTTCTTCCCACCGCGCTAGATTCATGCGGGCATAACCTTTTGTCAGTACTTCGGGACAGGCTGCCAAGTGCGGCGCTGCAAAAATGGTCCTAGCCATATCGACGCATTGCCAAAGACGCCCCTGAGGCCAATGCAGTCCTTGCGACGCACTAATTAAGCAAGTCCCCCTCTCCGACCCTTTTTCCTGCAACTCTCGGATTCCTTGAAAGCGTTGATCTAGGGACGGAAATTTTTTATCACGTGCAGACCCTTTATGGGCAGCATAATCAGGGCGGGGCACGACGGGCTCAATCAAAACCACTTTGCTCTCAGGTTCTGTCACCTCATTTTCCTGCGGCCCCTCCACTTCATGCTTGACGACGAAGGCTCCCCCTTCTGCGATAGGTCGCGTCGGAAACTGATCCCTTAGGTTAGCCACCACAGAGTCAGGTGCATAGCGCCGCACCCAGACTTTGGCCCGTTCACTGATACTTGGTATGGCTAGCGGGTCATTAGCCGCGGTATGCATTGCTCGATCGAGCAAATACCTCCAGGCAAAGCCCAAGGCGGCAGTATACGGAAATCGCCGTGGAGATGCCAAATGGGTGGCGGACTCGTAATAACTATGCTGGGAAACGAGGGCTTTATTTTTAGGAAACCCCTCACACCAAAAGCCCCCCTTCCCCTGAATCCGAGTCACCAGTTCTGCAAAGGAGGTCAGAGTTCCTGCCCCGACATCTGGAACGAACTCCCAGCACTCATCTGGAACACTTCTGTGCGACAAAATCTCAACATCAGGATTTGGCAGACGTCCCTCACCCTTCAAAAAACCCTGCCCAACTTCAGTATTGAACTCTCGCAGCCACTTAAAATATTGACTCCAAGCGGAAGAATGAAACGTATCT
>JAKQGS010000247.1 GCA_029556045.1 Pseudomonadota bacterium
ACCACCGCTTTAAATAGGTCGGGACGTTGCACAAACGTTGCCCCCACCAAAAGGCCGCCGTTGCTACCCCCCATGATTGCCAGCTTCTTGCTGGAGGTGATTTTACGGGCGATGAGGTCTTCCGCCACCGCAATAAAATCATCAAAGGATTTTTGTCGATTCTCTTTCAGCGCCGCTTGATGCCAGGCGGGACCAAATTCACCGCCGCCACGGATGTTGGCAGACACCCAGACAGCCCCTTTTTCCAACCAGAGTTTACCATTGACTCCCATGTACTGTGGTTGTTCGGGAACCTGGAAACCACCGTAACCGTACAGAATGGTGGGGCTGGTGCCGTCGAGCTTCAGGTCTTTGCGGTGCACGATGAAATACGGTACCTTGGTGCCGTCCTTACTGGTGCCTTCATACTGATTGATGACGAGGCCTGTGGCGTCAAAGCGCGGCTGGTCCTGGCGGTTTAACGAGGATTTCATCGTTTTGAGGTCAACAGCATATATGGAATCGGGCGTGATGTAGTCTTCATAGGTAAAAAATGCGGTATTGGTGGAGGTATGAGTGGACAGCATGCCAAGGGTACCGGAAGGTGGCAAATCGATGGAGCGTTTTTCCCAGTCGCGGGGTTCTTCGCCATCCTGTGGGGTAAATCGCAGTGCCTTGCCTTTGATATTATCCAGATAGGTTACAACCAGGAAATCCTGTGCCATATCCACACTGCTGATGGACCCTCTTGCTCCGGGATGGAAAATCAGGCTTGGCTTGACGTCATCAGGGGATTTTTTAGTCACGGCCTCTTCCAGATTGACCCCAACCAAAGCTCCCTGGGGGAGTGTTCCCCAGGGTTTACGAAGCTCCACCAGGAGATGCCCTTTGGTGAATTCAGCGGGGGAAGCTTCTTTGGGCATGGCCAGCCTCAACTTTTCTTTGCCATCCTTGAGGTACCAATACTCACCATCAAAAAAGTCGATGCGTCGGGCCAGCATCGTATAATTTTTCCCATCGCGATAAAAATTAAACGAAGATACGGACACGTCGCTCTCTTCACCTTCTAAAATCGTCGTGGCTTCCGCCAAAGGCTGTCCCCTCTTCCAAAGCTTGAGGATGCGGGGATAACCGGATTTTGTCATGGAGCCTGGACCGTAGTCGGTGCCCACGATGACGGTATTTTCGTCTAACCAGTCGACACGGGTTTTGGCTTCCGGAAGATTAAAGCCGTTGCTGATAAATTTTTTCGTTTCGTAATCAAATTCTCTTACCACGGTGGCATCTTTGCCCCCGCGGGAAAGAAAGAGAAGACAACGGACTTCTTTGGGCTCCAGACAGGATGATCCCTTAAAGACCCAATTTTCTCCCTCGTCTTTGGCAAGTTGGTCAAAGTCGAGGATGGTTTCCCACTTTTCCTCTCCCTTGAGGTAGTCCTCCAGAGACGCTTTGCGCAGGATACCCCGCACATGCTGTTCATCCTGCCAGAAGTTTACGACCCCAAAGGCCCGAATGCGGGCAAACGCCAGCTTATCTTTGGCGTTCAGGATTTGTTCGGCGTCTCCGACGATTTTTTTAAACGCAGCGCTTTTTTCGACCGATCCCATCGATTGGGCGTTCTGCTTTTTAACCCAGTTGATAGCCTTGTCCCCTTCAACGTCCTCCAGCCATTCAAAGGAAGCGTCTCCCTGCGGGGTCGCGGCTTTTTTATTGCTGGTGGTGGCAGCGTTCAATGGCAGGGTCAGGGCTCCCAGGATGGTGCAGAGTGTCCAGTTGCGAAGGGTCATCGTCAGATCTCCCAGTTTCAATCATAATGCCGGGATCATAGTATCTTTATGACCCCGGCTCTAGGAGATTTTTTCGGGAGACTATTCAGCGGCTTTCAGGGTGATTTTGTTTTTCTGGTAGTCCATCTCACACACGTCCGCAAATTCCTCGTTACAAAGGCGCGTGATGGTTACCGTTTTTGTCTCAGCATCGTAGTAAGCGGAGCCGACAGCTTCTGTTCTTTTGCCGGCGGAATCGTTGTACTGCAGTTCGATTTCCACCACATCAATCCCCTCGTGCCACTTTTCCGCCAGGATAATCGAACTGCTATTCCCCTTAGTGGACTTCTCCTTGCTGGTGAGATTAATAAATCCTTTGCTGCTGCCCGGTGTCACTTGGATGGCCTCGCTGAGATCTTCCCCCACCTGTGCCACGAGGTCTTCATCCAGTACATAGCGTTTTACCTCCTGGGAGCCGCTGCTAACGGTCGCTTCTTCCGCGGTCAGTTTTGCCGGAGCGCTGCTATTGTCCTCTTTAGTTGGTGTGGTGCATGCAGCGGACAAGATGGTAAACCAGGAAAGGATGACAATTACCGGTAATCCAAAGAAATTCATGGGAACCTCGCTCCGTGTCTATTGAGATTTTTAAAAGCACTAAAAGGGGATAGAAAAAAGTATAGAATTTTCAGGCATTGCCGTAAATATGATGAACGACGAATATTCTGTGACTTCTTAAAATAATTGGAATTTAGTTGATTTTGTAAAAATATCCGAAGATTTTTCCATCCAATCTTGAAAACCACCGGAGGAGACTGTGAGCAGAGGGCAAATGACGGAACGGCGACGGCAGTATATCGACTTGCTTTTGCAGGAGCCCGCACCCGGTGGCGATCGCAACGACCGCATGGAAGTGGCTGTGCAGAAACTATGGGCTGGATGGTCTTCTTTGGATGTGTCCTGGTTGGGATTTTATCTGCATGAGGGGGGCGAGGAACTCGTCCTTGGGCCCCGGATGAACAAGCCGGCCTGCTCTCCCATCGGTTTGCATGGGGTCTGTGGGCGGAGTTGGAAGGAAAGGGCCGTTCAGATTATCGCGGATGTGCACGCCCTGGGGGCGGACCATATCGTTTGTGATCCCCGGAATCTTTCCGAACTGGTATTGCCCCTTTTTGATAGTGCTGGGGTCTGTTGGGGGGTCTTTGATGTGGACAGTGCCGTCTTGGATGCTTTTTGTCTCGCCGATGCTGAAACTCTCAATGAGCTCTTTATCCATTGGAGGCTGACCGTCGCACCTTAACTTTGGTGATACAAAAAAAGCCATGCGGACGCATGACTTTAACAGACGATGGTGGGGCTGAGTGGACTCGAACCACCGACCTCACGCTTATCAGGCGTGTGCTCTAACCACCTGAGCTACAACCCCGTCGATGTGGAAGAGCCTTTATAATGATGGGACCCTGGTGTGTCAACCTCAAATACCGACAATAGAAACCATATTTCCGGGATCTAAAAGGAAGGACC